>CAVXOO010000092.1:0-11320 GCA_963762945.1 uncultured Acidobacteriaceae bacterium
GTGAAGCCGGCCAGCACGGCCAACGCGGCGCCGGCGCCAACCCAGTCTTCCGCAAACTGATCGCATGACCGCGAACCCACCCGGCGCCGAAACCACAACCCATTGCGCTCGGCCCCAAGAATCCTGCGCGCGACCTCAATGTGCGCGGCTCGATCAGGTGTCGAAACTCTTCGGCAGTTTTGCCGCGCTGCGCCAGGTCACGGTCGACCTCGAGCCCGGCCGCTGCTATGTGCTGCTGGGCGAAAACGGCGCCGGCAAATCCACGCTGCTGCGCATTCTGGCAGGGTTGCTGCGCCCCAGCTTCGGCACGGTGCAACTGTTCGGCGGCGCGGAGCCGCAGCAAGTGCGCGCCCGCATCGGTTACATGAGCCACGCGCCGATGCTCTACGACGAGCTCACCGCCCAGGAGAACCTGCGCTATTTCGCCAGCCTTTATCCCGGCCGCAACTGCCTCGCTCCTGCCGACACCCTGCTCCAGGTGGGTCTCGACCCCGCGCTGAACCGGCCCCTCGGCCACTACTCGCAGGGCATGCGCCAGCGCACCTCTCTGGCTCGCGTGCTCATCTCCTCGCCGGAACTGCTGCTGCTCGACGAGCCTTTCTCCAACATGGATGTCGAGAGCGCGCGGCAGATGGTCGAGTTGCTGGCGCGTTTTCGACAGAGCGACCGCACCATCGTCCTCACCACCCACCAGCGCGAACTCGCCGCGCCCATCGCCGACTGGGTACTCACCCTCCACGCCGGCCGCGTGGCTTCATTGGAACCGGGGAGCCCGACGCTATGAAGACCAACGGCGCGCGCTTCCTCCAGTCGCTCTCGATCGCGTTCGAGTTGCGCGAGTACGAGGTCGATCCCCATAATCCAGATGATCTGACCGCGATCACGGTGGCCAAAAAAATCGGCATGCCCGCCGAACAGGTCTTCAAAACGCTCCTCACGACAACCGGCGCCGGCGATTATGCCTTCGCCGTGATTCCCGGCGACGCGGAGCTGGATTTTAAAAAACTCGCGCGCGCCGCCGGCTGGCGCAAAGCCGAGATGTCGCCCCTCAAGGACGTGCAGCCGCTCACCGGCTACATCCGCGGCGGCGTCACCGTCTTCGGCGCAAAGAAGCCCTACCCGGTCTTCGTCGATGAGACCGCGATTCTCTTCGACAAGATCAGCGTTTCGGCGGGAACGCGCGGCACGCAACTGATCCTTGCGCCCGGCGATTATCTCCGCGCCGCCGCGGCCCTCGGCAAACCGGTCGAAACCGCCGATCTGACGAAAGACACCAGGACAGAGGGTGCCCCATCCAATTTCCAGTTTTCCGACGAGAAAACTGGAGATTGGGCGGGAGGCCATTCCGGCTCTACGAACGCCCCCTCCCGGAGAGCACGCAAATGACCCGCGCCCTCTGGACCCATCTCGTCAAAGATCTCCGCATCGAGTGGCGTTCGCTCGACGCCATGATCTCCATGCTCTTTTTCTCGGGCCTGGTGGTGGTGCTCTTCTCCATCGCCTTCGATCCGCAGGGCCAGTTCGCGCAGCAGATCGCCGGCGGCGTGCTGTGCGTGGCCACCATGTTCGCTTCGGTCAGCGCTCTCAATCAGGCGTGGGCGCGCGAGATTCGCCACCAGGTCATGGACGCGCAGCGCATGGTTCCCGCGCCCGCCGCCGAGCTCTTCCTGGCCAAGGCCATCGCCAACTTTCTCTTCGTCTCGATCGTGCAGGCGATCCTGGCGCCGTTCTTCTTCGTCTTTTACAACCTGCACATCGCGGGCAACGCGTGGCTGCTCTTGCTGGTGCTGCCGCTGGGCACGTGGGCTCTGGTCGCGAACGGCGTCTTCTTTGCCGCGCTCGCCATGAGCAGCCGCAACCGCGAGCTGCTGCTCTCGATCATTCTCTTTCCCATCTTCATTCCCGCGCTTCTGGCCATGGTGCAGGCCACCACCGCCATCTTCACCGGCGAAAACGACCCCGCGCAGTGGATCAGAATGCTCCTCGGCTACGACATCATCTTCACCACAGCCAGCCTGCTGCTCTTCGATGTCGTATTCCACGCGGAGTAGTTGAAGCCGGGCTCAGTTACGGCCGTGCGCCGGGAGGAACCAGCAGGGTCAGCGAGTGGGGCACGACGTCAAGCCGCACGGGCAGGGAGCCCAGCACTTCGCCATCCGCTTCCACGAGCAGAGACTCGCTGCCGCCGTTATGGGCGCGGCAATCGATGCTGGGCGTCTCCAAGAGCTCGACTGCGCCGTTGAAGGTGTGCCGCCCGGCCAGAGCCGCCAGCATAAACTAGAGATAGCGCATCCGGCTTTGCGTCTTGAAGGCCAGCAGGCGCAGGTTGCCGTTGCTCAAGCTTGCGCCTGGAGCCAGTTGAGCGCAAAACCCCGCCGAACGAGCGCACCCGCACGGCCAGCAATTGCGACACATCCACCACGCGGCCGGCGCCGTGTCCATTTGCCGGCATAGCCGCCTCAAAGAGGGGAAACGAAAACGTGGCCCAGGTACGGAAGCACTCGATCATGTAGAGCAAGTAGCCCAGCCGCCGCTTCAGCCCCGCGTCCATGCGCGACATCACCAGCGCATCGGCGCCGATTCCCGCGGCCACAACAAAGTAGCGCGAATCGGGGTTTCCGGCCTGGTCCTGGTAATGAATGCGCCCCACGGAGATGCGCTTGGGCTCGGCTTCAAGCAGCTTCCGCGCCACTTTTGCCGGCGCGCCGGTTAGGCCAAGGTCCGAGGCCAGAGCATTCGCCGTGCCCAGCGGAATCACGCCCAGCGCAACCTCAGTACCCACCAGACTCTGCAAGATCTCGTGCACCGTGCCATCGCCGCCGCAGGCCAGAACCGTGTCGCAACCCGCATCCATGGCCTGCCGCGCGTGAATCGTTGCTTCCCCGGCTTCCTTGGTTTCCATGGCCTCAGCCGTCACGCCCGCTTCGCGAAATACGGCCAGAGCTTTCTCGACCTCCGCCTTGCGCCGCGCGGAATACTGGCCGGATGCCGGGTTATAAATGAGCGCCACGTGGCGCATGGAGGGTTTCACTTCGGCGGTGGTTCCTATCTCGTCAACTAGACTCCAGACACAACTTCTTATCATCGCAGATTTCTGCTCGAAATGTTTGAAGACCGCGCCGAATCTGCGCCGCAGTCCCCAATAGTCCGCTCGCAACTACCCGCTTCCCATTGTGGCAGCCTGCGTTTCACGGAATCGGTCTATGATGGCGTTGTGGAGGCGTCAAGGCTATGAATCTTACCGGCAATACCATCCTTGTCACCGGAGGCGGCTCCGGCATCGGCCGCGGGCTTGCGGAATCCCTTCACGCACGGGGCAACCAGGTGATCGTCGCCGGCCGGCGGCAGAAGGCGCTCGACGAAACCACGGCCGCCAATCCCGGCATGAAGTCGCTCACGGTCGACATGCAAAATGCCGCCGCCATCCGAAGCTTTGCCGCAAAAATTGCAGCCGAGTTCCCCGCGCTTAACGTGCTCGTCAACAACGCCGGCATCATGCGCGCGGAGAAACTGCTCGCGCAGCAGCCCGATCTCGCCGACGTCGAGGCCATCGTCGCTACCAACCTCCTCGGCCCCATCCGCCTGACTGCGGCGCTTTTGCCTCACCTCGAAAAGCAGCCGCATGCAGCGATCCTGAACGTCTCCTCGGGCCTGGCGTTTCTGCCTCTGGCGCTCACGCCCACCTACTGCGCCACCAAGGCCGCCATCCACTCCTACACGCTTTCGTTACGCCACCAATTGCGTTCGACCGGCATTGAGGTGCTGGAACTGGTCCCGCCCTACGTGCAAACCGACCTGATGAATGGCGCAGAAGATCCGCGCGCCATGTCGCTCAAGCAGTTCGTCGCCGAGGTGATCGAGATTCTAAAACAGCAGCCCACGCCGGCAGAAATCTGCGTGGAAAACGTAAAAGGTTTGCGTTTTGCCGCCGAATCGGGCAACTTCGAGCAGATCTTCAACGGCCTCAACGCCGCGCTGGCGGACGTGCACTAGCCCCGGCCGACCGCGAACGCGCGCGCAGGTCTTTCAGCCTGAGATGTTTAAGTTTTCTGCGCGATTTTCCAGTGACGCGCCGGGTTCTGCACAGCTTTGGTTCGAGCGGGTCTGACCTAAACTCATTTCTATGGCCACTGTCCCCGACCTCACACTGGATGCCGGATTGCCCGCGAATGTGGACGCGGAAAAGACCATCCTGGGCGCGATCCTGCTGGATAACGCCGCTCACGCCGAGGCCGCCGAACACATCAAGCCCGACGATTTTTCGCTCGACTCGCATCGCCGCATCTTCCTGCGCATGGGCGAGTTCAGTCGACACGGGCCGCGCCGTCGATATCGTCACCCTCGCGAACGAGCTGTCACGTTATAAGGAAGTCGAAGCCGTGGGCGGTGTCGCTTATCTGGCCTCGCTCACCGAGGGCTTGCCGCGGCGCCCGGTCATCGAAGACTACATCCGCATCGTCAAGGACAAGAGCCTGCTGCGGCGGCTGATGGGCATCTGCTCGGCCGCCATCGCCAAGGCCGCCGACCAGAGCCAGGAAGCGATCAGCGTCCTCGACGAAACCGAGTCGCAACTGCTTGAAGTGAGCGATTCGGGGCTGACCCAGGGCCTGCAGCCGCTCGACATCATCATCCGCGACTACTTCGGCACGATTGACAATCTCTACAAGCAGGGCCGTGAGGTCACCGGCCTGCCCACCTACTTCACGGACTTCGATCGCATGACCAGCGGTCTGCAAAAGGGCGAACTGATCATCATCGCGGCGCGGCCTTCGATGGGCAAAACCGCGCTGGCCATCAACATCGCGGAGAACGCAGCCATCCGCGGCAACGCCATCGTCGCCATCTTCAGTTTGGAAATGAGCAAGGCGTCGCTGGTGCGTCGTATGCTGGCCTCGCAGGCCGGGGTCGATCAGCGCAAGCTGCAGCAGGGCTTTTTCGGCCGCGAAGAACACGAGAAGCTGCAATCCGCGCTGGGGCTGCTCGTCGATTCGCGCATTTATATCGACGACTCCGCGGGCGGGTCGCTGGCCGAGATGCGCGCCAAGGCGCGGCGCCTCAAACAAAACGCCGGCAGCCTCGACCTGATCATCGTGGACTATCTGCAACTGATGTCGGCCACCATACCGGGCGTGAAAAAAGGCTACGAGAACCGCGTGCAGGAGGTCTCGGCCATCTCGCGCGGCTTGAAAGCCATGGCCAAAGAACTGCAGGTGCCGGTGGTGGCGCTCTCGCAACTCTCGCGCTCGAACGAAAAGCGCGACGACAAGCGGCCGATGCTGAGCGACCTGCGCGAATCGGGATCGATCGAGCAGGACGCCGACGTGGTGGTCTTCATCCATCGCGAAGCCTACTACAACCGCGACGAAGAACATTTCCGCCGAGGAGAAGGCCAAGTCGGAGATCATCATCGCCAAGCAGCGCAACGGTCCCACGGGCACCGTGCAGATGCACTTCGACTCGCGCTATACACGCTTCGACGGCGTCGATACGCGGCATGATGCTGAGTAGAGCCGCCGTCTTGCATCTCCTGCCCCTGCCTCGCTACCTTTGTCCAAGTACCTGATCAGAACCAGGAATGTTTTTCATGGACGTACTGAAACGCCTCTTCGAGCAGCACTTTCATCGGGCGGCTGAGCGAGTCGAACCGCTACAGGGCCAGTTGGGCGGCTCGGGGCGCAACATCGTCCGGCTCACCGGCGCAGGCCAGAGCGCCATCGGCATTCTCTATTCGGTACGCGAGGAAAATGTGGCATTCCTCGAGTTTTCCCGGCACTTTCGCCGCCTCGGGCTGCCGGTTCCCGAGATCTACGGCGAAGATTTGAGCCAGGGGGCCTACCTCGAAGAGGACCTGGGCGACACCACGCTCTTCGAATTTCTCAACGCTCATCGCAACGGAGAGGCCATCGCGCCCGAGGCCGTCGCAGCTTACCGGAAAGTCGTGGCCGTGCTGCCGCGTTTTCAGGTCGAAGCGGGCCGCGATCTGAATTACAAGGTTTGCTATCCGCGCTCGAGCTTCGATCGCCAGTCGATTGCCTGGGACCTGAACTATTTCAAGTACTACTTTCTGCGCCTGGCCGGCGTGCCCTTCAACGAACAGGCGCTTGAAGTGGATTTCAGCCGCTTGACCAAGCTGCTGCTGGCCGCTCCGCGCGACTACTTTCTCTATCGCGATTTTCAATCGCGCAACGTGATGCTGCGCGATGGAGAACCGTGGTTCCTCGACTATCAGGGCGGGCGCAAAGGCGCGCTGCAATACGACATTGCCTCGCTGCTCTACGACGCCAAAGCCGATCTTCCCCCCGCGTTGCGGCAGCTACTGCTCGACCATTATCTCAACGCGCTCGCCGGTTTCATCGACCTCGACCGCGCGGCATTCATGGAACACTACTACGCCTACGTTTATGTGCGCATTCTGCAGGCGCTCGGCGCGTATGGCTTTCGCGGATTTTACGAGCGCAAACCGCATTTTCTGGCGAGCGTTCCCTACGCGCTCAAGAACCTGCGCTGGCTCCGAGACAACGTGCGGCTGCCAGTGGCCCTGCCCGCGCTGCTCGATGCGCTTGAGGCGATCCAGGCCTCGGACAAGCTGCGTAATCTTGCCGCACCCGAACCCGCGGCCGGTCTGACGGTGCGCGTCTTCAGCTTTTCTTTTCACAAGGGAGTGCCCGCAGACGCATCGGGCAACGGCGGAGGCTTCGTTTTCGATGCCCGCGGTTTGCCCAATCCGGGGCGCGAAGCTGCGTTCCGCCAACTGACGGGCCGGGATGCGGCTGTGATCGAGTACCTCAACCGGCAGCCCAGCGTCGATGAGTTTCTCGTCGCTGCGTTTTCGCTGGTGGATGCCAGCGTGGCCAACTACCGGCAGCGCGGCTTTTCAAATCTGATGGTCTCCTTCGGCTGCACCGGCGGGCAGCACCGCTCGGTTTATCTGGCGGAGCGGCTGGCCGAGCACTTGCGCTCCGCAAAAGGCGTGGAGGTTGAGGTGCGTCACATCGAGCTAGAAAAAATGGGCCTCGAGAAACAGGGGCGGGAGAATTCTTCGCAATGAAAGCCTTGATCTTCGCCGCAGGTCTGGGCAAGCGGCTGCAGCCGCTCACCAACGATCGTCCCAAAGCACTGGTCGCGATCGGCGGACGCACGTTGCTTGAAATCACATTGGCGCGGCTGCAAGAGTTCGGCGTTCGCGAAGCCATTGTCAATGTCCATCATTATGCGGACCAGATCATCGAATATCTCGCGGCCAACCGCAACTTCGGCATGAGGATCGAGGTCTCGCACGAAGAGGTTTTGCTCGATACGGGCGGCGGATTGAAGAAGGCCGCGTGGTTTTTCGACGGGCCCGGCGCGAGCCCCCACACGAAAATTGACGAGCCGTTTCTCGTCCACAACGTGGACGTGCTCAGCTCCATCGATCTCGCGCACATGGTCGAGTTTCACCGGCAACGCAACGCGCTGGCCACGCTCGCCGTCGCCGCGCGGGCTACTTCGCGGCCGCTGCTCTTCGATGCGGAGGGCCAGCTTCGCGGCCGCGGCATGAATTCGAGAGAAAAAACGAATGCGGCTCCCACGCTGGACAATAGTTCTGCGGAACCCTTCCAGTCGCTGGCCTTCTCCGGCATTCATGTGGTCTCGCCGCGCATCTTTCCGAAATTGATCGAAGAGGGCGCGTTTTCGATCGTCGATGCGTATCTGCGACTGGCCGCCGCGGGCGAAAGCATTCTCGGCTTCCGAAGCGACGGCGCGTATTGGCGCGATCTCGGCCGCCCGGAGCAGCTAGCCGAAGCCGAACAGGATCTAAAAGACGGGACCTACCCGGCAGGCTGAGAGCAAAATGAGATAAAAGAACGCCGCCAGCCGCGGCGTTGCCGCTCTTCACCGTTTACTGACCGAAATCCCTCAAATCTCATTCAGGATCAGGGCCACCCTTCCTACCAGCCAATCGCCGGGCGACTCATCCGGATTCATGGCGATCAGCTCCACGGGAAAGGCGATGTTGTGCGGGCGCAGGATCAGGCGGCCGGCCTGGAACTCCGCATAGCGGATCGTGAGGTGCGCGCCATGGCGGATGGCGTAAAGGTTGGGGCGGCTGGGCCGGTATGGAAACAGCAGATTGTAGTGCCGATCGATGAGAACGAGAGCCTCAGGCAGCACCAGCGGTTCCATGGGCAGGGCGTCGGCCGCGGCCACGCGGACGGCAACAAAGCGCTGCCAGGCGCGGCGCACGTTCGTGGCCCGCGCGCGGACATTTTCGAGGGCCCCGGCAGGCAAGTGCATCATGAATTGGATGGCCGTAGCGCGGATGACCGGCTCAAAGAGAGCCGTGGCGTGCGAAACCACTGGGACTGCCCCGGAGCTCTCATCCTCGCGCCACAGAGCATCCTGGCGAAGCGCGGGCAGCAGGTCGGCAACCGTAAGGCGCTGCGCGGCCAGGATGCGGTCCATCGCTTCCAACGAAAGCTGACGCCGGCTGCGCAGGAAATTCGAGAGGTGGGGCTGCCCGAAACCGGTCTGCCGGGCAAGGAGCGAGACGCTGAGCGTTCCCCGCTGGATCCTGCGAAGCAGTTCCAGGCGGAGGCGCTCGTGCATCTGGCTAAAGTTCATCTGTGGAAAATTTGCCGACCGCAATGGGCATACGACCCCATTGCTTTCTCATGGAAAACTTATCAGGGCATGTGTCCCTTCATTGTCGGCATTTGTATGGCGATTGAAAAGCCAGTGACGGGAAATGTGCATCCAGGCGTTGACGGTAGAGAATCATATGCCTACATTAGGTTTACTTAATCACGCGATGGCATGTGGGAAATCCTAGGAAAACGTCTATTCGCCGAGGTTTGAGCGGAGGCGCGTTGGTGCCTCCGAAAACGGCAAATAAACATGGGCCGGTTTTGCTTGCTGGACTCCAGCCTTCCTTTTCTCAACCCGGTGCCGCTTTTTTAGAATGTGCCGGGAAGCAGGCCAGACGGGAAATTCCATGATCTGCGCACAAATGGTCATGACAGACAACTGGAGAACACGGGCGACAATCCCTTATCAGAACGGGAGAAATCTGAGTCGTCAAGCCCGGTTCTCTTCACCCCGCGGAGCAACACGCAACACAACCCTCCGTCGGGAGATGAAAGCAAAATGGAGAAATCGTCATGGAAGTGCGCGTACATTTGAAAGTTTGCGAAGGGTGTGGTTGTCTTTGGTATCGTGCCCAAACACAAGATAGTGTGTATTGCAAGGAGTGTGTAACAAAACTGAGAACGTTTCCAGCCCCGGAGAGCCGCAAACGCCGCGGCCGTCCGCCGCGTAAGCAACTGGAGAAGGTTTGGGCAGTGGCAGTGGCAGTGGGAGGTGCGCAATGAGTGCAGCTCTGCAATTGCCGATGCCTTGGGAACCGGGCCCCAGCCAGGCGGAATGGCGGATCGAACGCCGGCGTTGGGAACGTCAAACCGCAATGCGGCGCGAAGCCAGGCCCGCAGCGCCATCCAAGCCGCCGGCCAGCCTGGCCTTCTACCGCAGGCACACAGAAAGCATGTTGCGGCGTTACCTCTACGCGTCCATGCAAGTGGGCCGGGCGCCGTCGATCCTCGGCGACCCGGTGGCGCGGGGATGGGCGTCCAGCCGTCCCGTCCGCACCTTCGAAGACGCCGTGATCTTCGTCCTCGACGTCGAGAAATGCCTCAGCAAGCTGCCTCTGCTCGATCGCGAGATCCTGAGCCGGGTGGTGCTGCAGGAGTACACCCAGGTAGAGGCCGCCGGCATGCTCGGCATGGCGAGCCGCACCATCGGGTACAAGTATCCGCTGGCAGTCGACCGGCTGACCGAGAAACTGCTTGCGGCCAGTCTGCTGGTTCTGCCGTACGGGGCAGAGACAGACGAAGACGACGAGGAGGGCGAAGATATCTGATAGAGCAAGAGCCACAGGGTTAGCGGGACTGGTTGAGTGAGCGCAGCTAGTCCCGCAATCCCGAAGTCCCGCAGTCCCGCAGTCCCGCAGTCCCGCCCTAAATGTTGACCCGAAGGTGTCTCGACGAGTATCGCAATCCCCGCTCCTCGCGTGGGCTGATTACAATGGCCATGGGTGATGGCCATGAAGATCGACCTGGTGCGGGAGAAACTCTCCGAGGGTGTCCGCGTGATGGAAGCCGTGGCGCGCGACGCCGCGCTGCACGCGACGCTGGCGGCGGCGGCAGATGCCACGGCGGTTGCGTTGCTGAGAGGCCACAAGCTGATGGTGGCTGGCAACGGAGGCAGCGCCGCCGATGCCCAGCACCTGGCTACCGAGTTCGTCTGCCGGCTGGAAGACGACCGGCCCGCGATGCGCGCCGTGGCCCTTACCACGGATACATCGATCCTGACGGCGGTGGGCAACGACTACGGCTTCGAGCGGCTGTTTGCGCGGCAGGTTGAAGCTCTCGGCCAGTCCGGCGACATCTTCCTCGGCATCTCGACCTCGGGCTTTTCTGCCAACGTGCTTGGCGCCCTGGAACAAGCCCGCTCCATGGAGATCCTGACCATCGGGCTGACGGGAAAGACCGGCGGCAAAATGCCTTCGCTGTGCGACTACTGTCTGTCGATACCCTCCGACGTCACCATGTATATCCAGCAGGCGCACCTGGCCCTCGAACATATCTTCACTTTGCTTGTCGAGCAGCGGTATTTCGCGGGGCGGGCAGAGCTAGAGACTGAGATTCCTCGCAACTAACGCGATCGGCGCAGTGACGTGCAGCATCCCTGCGGATTTCTATGTTGGCCTGAATCTAATCGGCGGCAGCGGCCTGTTCAGATGCGGGAAACAGGCGCGCATACGCTTGGTAGACGCCCTCGAAGACCGAATCCCAACTGGCGGTGAGCGCATATTCGCGCGCCGCCCGGCGCATGGCGCGTGGCGCGCCGGATCGAAAAGAATCTCCAGAATGGCGGAAGCAAAATCCTCGTCGCGCACGATCCGGCCGGTCTCGCCGTCGCGCACAATCGTACGCGGGCCGCCGTCCGGCGTAACGATGGCCGGGACACCGCTGGCCAGCGCCTCCAGCACCACGTTGCCAAAGGTATCGGTGTGCGAAGGGAAGACAAAGAGGTCCATGTTGGCGTAGGCGCGGAGAGTTCTTCGCCTCGCAGCACGCCGGTAAACTCGGCGCGCGGCAATCGCTCACGCAGCCAGGCTTCGTCGCCGCCGTGGCCCACAATCAGGAATTTTTCCTTTTTCTGTTGGTTTTGGACGAGATTTTTCTCGATCTCGACCAGCAGCCCAGATGTTCTTCTCGACAGAAAGGCGGCCGACAAAGTTCAGGATGCGAAGCGGATCGTCGAGGGCGCGGGTGCGCTTGGCGGG
>CAVXOO010000093.1:0-4148 GCA_963762945.1 uncultured Acidobacteriaceae bacterium
TACCCTGTCGCCGTAAGGCACCACTTCAAACTTCGAGACGGGGAGACCGTCCGCGGAATGTGCAAGACTGCCTGTGGCTGTTTCTTTTTTCGGGTCGTGCTGATTGGCTTCGCTCATGGCATTACGCAATTGATTGTGGAGCCGGAGGGATTGGTGCGCGTGAACCATAGCCATTGAAACACGCGAACGCTGTCGCTGCAATAGCCCCTCCGTGCAGGGAAAGACAGACCGGGTTCCACCGCAAGCAGCCATTGGCCGCCGGTTTGCTCCATCGCTCATTCAATTCCGCAGTCCCGTAGTCCCGAAGTCCCGTAGTCCCTCAGTCCCTTTGTCCCTCAGTCCCTTCGGTCCATGCCCTATCCTCAAGACATGCACTCCCGCGGCGGCAAGCCAGGCGAACTCGCAATCCTCGCGCGGATTCGCGCACGTTCGGCGCAATCCACGCGGCTCGGCCCATTCGCCCGCGGCGAAATCCAGCTCGGGATCGGCGACGACTGCGCCCTGCTGCGCATTGGCCCCCGCGAGGAGTTGGCAGTGACCACCGACCTGTCTGTTGAAGGCCAACACTTCCGCCTCGCATGGCACTCGCCGGAGTCAATCGGGCATCGCACGCTGGCGCGCGGCTTAAGCGATCTGGCCGCAATGGGCGCGCGTCCGGTGGCGGCGTTTTTGTCCCTCGGCCTTCCGAAAACGCTCGTCCAAAACCAAAAAGAAACCTGGGTGGAGCGGTTTTTGGATGGATTCCTTGCGCTCGCCGGCGAGTTTCAAACGCCATTGGCTGGCGGCGATCTCGCCGAGTCGCCCATCGCGGTGGCCGACATCGTTCTCACCGGCGCGGTCGCGCGCGGCCAAGCCCTGCTGCGCTCCGGCGCCCGGCCCGGCGATCTGCTCTACGTTACCGGCACACTCGGCGGCGCTGCCGCGGCACTCGCCCGGCTTACGCAATTCGCCGAAACCCGATCGAAACCGCGCACGGCGAAGCCCGGTTCATCGCAGCCCAATCCGCCGCGCATTCCCGCCAAGCTTGAGCCGTTGCTCGCGCCGCATTTGTTTCCGCAGCCGCGTGTCGCGCAAGGTCTGGGGTTGGCTCGCGGCGGGTTGGCCAGCGCCGCCATCGATCTGAGCGACGGACTCTCCACCGATCTTGCCCACCTCTGCGAGGAGTCGCACGTTGCCGCCGAAGTCGATGCGGCCGCGTTGCCGATTCACTCGGGCGCAACTCTCGCGCAGGCTCTCCATGGCGGCGAAGATTACGAACTGCTCTTCACCGCGCCGCCAGCGGCACGCGTGCCCCGCCGCATCGCCGGCATTCCCGTTGCACCTATCGGCCACATCCTGCGCCCGCACAAAGGCAGGCCGGCGGTCGCTCTCGTGACCGCACAAGGCCGTCAGCCCCTCGTGCCCCAAGGTTGGGAGCATTTCTCCCGTTGATTCGGTAAAAAACCGTATCCATGCTTCGATTTTCCGCGCCTTTTTGCGGAGATCGGTGGCTGAGTGCGCCACCATCCAATTGCCGAATCAGTAGCGATCCACGCGCATCCAATCGGTAAAAAGGCCGTTGAGCCCCTTGAGATTTGGAGGAGAGAACCGTGCTCGACCACATCATTCTGGCAGTCAGTAATGTCGAACGTTCGTTGGCGTTCTATGAAGCGGCTTTGCAGCCTATCCATATCGAATTCTTCCTGCCCTACAAGGGCGAAGGCGGTCATCCCGATCTGTGGGGATTTGGCGATGGCAAGAGGGCAATCTTCTGGATCAAGCAAGGCAAGCCCGATCCGGCGTCCATTCACTGGGGGTTCAGGGCCGAAAACAATGATGAGGTCGATGCCTTCTACCGTGCGGCAATATCCGCCGGCGCCATGGACAATATTTCACCGCGAGCGCGAGTGGAATACTATCCGGGATACTACGCCGCCGATGTGTTTGACCCGGATGGGTATTCCTTCGAGGTTGTCCATAAGAGCTAAAGATGGCAATGAGTGATCGGCGGGCAGTTACTTGCGGTTTCGCTGCGCGCGGACTTCTTTAACCATGAGATGAACCGCCGCGCACAAAGTCTCTGCCGCGAAGAGCACGTGGTCCGGGTTCTTCACGCGCGCGCACGGCACAATGCCGATTTCGCTTATCCGCTTCGAGACTTCCTTGGCCTGCATTCACACTCCGTGCGATCTCTCTCGATACCTGCAATTAAAAATGAATTGTGGGCCTGGATCAACGGGGGCGGCGCGCGGCGCGCACGATTGCCTCGACCACCTGTTCAGGCGTGCGCCTATCCACGGCAATCGATACATGCGCAGTGCGGTAAAGCGGCAAGCGCTGCTGGTAGCGGCTGGCCAGGTTCGCCTGGTCGGCAAGGATCGGCCGTAAATGCTCGGTGCCGGCGCAGCGCGCGAGCGTGGTACCCAGCTCCACTTCAAGATGAATCAGAAGCGTCTCCGGCGCGTGCAGAAGCAGCGCGCGCGTGGCTTCGCTTTCAATGGCTCCGCCGCCCAGCGCCAGAACCAGCGCGTCTTCGCCGGCAAGGCGCGCAATCGTGGCACGCTCCCGCTCGCGAAACGCGGCTTCACCCTCGCGCGTAAAGATTTCGGGAATCGTGCATCCGGCTTCGGCCGCAATCGCATCGTCCGCGTCAATGAACTTCCAGCCCAGCCTTTCAGCCAGGAGCGGTCCCACGGTGCTCTTGCCCGAGCCCATAAAGCCGGTAAGCACGATGCGCCGCGACCGTATCTCCGGCTGCTGCCTGCCTTGCGAACTCGCGCTTGCCGTGGTCGCCGTCATTGGTTCCAGTATAGGAGAGCAGTTCACAGTTTTCAGTTCTCAGTTTTCAGTTGTCAGTTGTCAGCCTTCAGCTTTCAGTCTCTGCTCGGAATTGCCAATGGCTAAGAACTGGTTTCTGTTCCCTGTTCCCTGTTCCCTGTTCCCTGTTCCCTGTTCCCTCGTCCCCTTGTTCCCTGCTCATTCACGCCATCACCATCACGATCGCTCCAACCGTAATGAGCGCGCCGCCCACGAGCGCCGTGGCGTTGAGTTTTTCACCCAGCAGCAGCCATGCAAAAACCATCACCAGCGGAACGCTGAGCTTGTCGAGAGGGGCCACGCGCGATGCCGGGCCAAGCTGCAGGGCGCGGAAGTAGCAGAGCCACGACAGTCCGGTTGCAATCCCCGAGAGCGCGAGGAAAAGCACGGTGCGGCGATCGAGCGAGCGCAACTCTCCGTGCTTGCCCAGCGCCAGCGCAATGCCCCACGCAAAGACAACCACCACGCTGGTGCGCACAGCCGTGGCCAGGTTCGAATCGACGTGCGCCACGCCCACCTTGGCCAAAAGCGCCGTGGCGGCAGCGAATATGGCAGAAAGCAGCGCCCAACCAATCCAGCTCGAGATCCAGTTCATGGCAACCAGCATACGCCCGGTGCCGCCCGCGGCTGCGAATTCTTGAGCCATGTACACTGATGCCATGGAGACCGGCCGCGCCAGCCAAACCGCTCTTCGCGTGGCCCAGCGCCGCGCCGTCCACCAGGTTCTTGACCATCCCCACGTTCTCAGCGATCCCATTGCCGTGCCGCTGCTGGGCCCACGATTTGCCTGCGACGAAGCGCAGGAATCGAGCCGCATCGAGCGAGTGTTTCGCGCCTTCATGGTAGCGCGCAGCCGCTACGCGGAAGACCGGCTGGCCGAATCCGTGGCGCAGGATATTAAACAGTACGTGATTCTGGGCGCGGGCCTCGACACTTTTGCGTACCGCAACCCGTTCCCGCAGTTGCGCGTCTTCGAAGTCGATTTTCCCGCGACCCAGGAGTGGAAGCGCAGCCTCCTGGCTGAAGCCGCGATCGCCGAGCCGGCAAATCTCGTCTTCGTTCCCCTAGATTTCGAGCACAAAACCCTGGCCGAAGGCCTTGCCGAGGCAGGCTTGGACGCAAAGGGGCCCGCATTTTTCGGCTGGCTCGGCGTGGTTCCCTATCTGACTCTGGAAGCATTCCGCTCTACGCTTGAAGCCGTTGCACACTTGCCTCAAGGCACCGGCGTTTGCTTTGATTACGGCGTGCCGCGCCATATGCTCAGCCCGCGGGGTCAGGAGGCGTTCGACGCGCTGGCGGCCCGCGTTGCCGCTGCCGGCGAGCCCTTCCGAATATTCTTCACGCCCGACGAA
>CAVXOO010000094.1:0-4546 GCA_963762945.1 uncultured Acidobacteriaceae bacterium
GTACACGAATTCGCCCGGTTCGACGCCGGCCAGTAACTTCGATCCGTTACGCACTTCGAGCGAGTTCCAGCCCACGTGCGGGACTTTTTCCGTGCTTTCTGCGAAGCGCGTGCACGATTCGGCGAAGCACCCGAGTCCCGGTTGCTCGGGAGCCTCGGTCGATCCTGCATAGAGCCACTGCATGCCCACGCAGATGCCGAGAAACGGCACGCCTCGCGCAATGGCCGCGCGCATCGCGCCCGTCAGCCCTGTCCGATCCAGCCGCTCCGTGGCCGCAAAGTGCCCCACGCCCGGAAGAACGATGCGCTCGGCAGCTTCGACCAGCGACAAATCGCCGTCCGTCACCACGGGCTCCGCGCCCAGATGCCGGAGCGTCTTCAGCACCGATGTCAGATTGCCGGCTTTGTAGTCGATCACCGTTACGCGCATCAGAGCAGGCCTTTCGTTGACGGCAGCATCTCGCCCAGTTGCTTGTCGCGCGAGCAGGCTACGCGCAGGGCCCGCGCAAAGGCCTTGAAGATGGCCTCGATCTTGTGATGGTTCGAGCGGCCGTACATGGTCTTCACGTGCACGTTGGCCCGCGCCCCGCGAGCAAAGCCTTCGAAGAAATCTGTCACCAGTTCGGTCTGCAAATCGCCGACGAGGCGCGTCCGCACTTTTGCGTCCACCGCGTAGGCCGCGCGCCCGCTCAGGTCGACGGCGGCAATCGCAAGCGTTTCATCCATTGGCATCACGAAGTAGCCGGCGCGCAGAATGCCGCGTTTGTCGCCGAGCGCCTTATCGAATGCCTCGCCGAGTGCGATGCCCACGTCTTCGACCGTGTGGTGCTGGTCCACGTCGAGGTCGCCGTTGCACTTGAGTGCCAGATCGAAGGCGCCATGCCGCGTAAACAGCTCCAGCATGTGATCGAAGAAGCGAATGCCGGTGGAGATCTTGTACCGGCCGCTGCCTTCGATGGTTAGCTCCAACTCGATGCGTGTCTCCGTAGTTTGGCGCGCAACGGTTGCTGTGCGAGCGCCGGTGCTGCCCACAATTTTCGGGTTCCTTTTCTTCGTCATTGGGCTTCGCCTTCTTTCCGCAGCGCGGCCAGCGCGTGGTTGAGGGCCACCGCAGCCACCTTCATCTGCTCGCGCGTGCCAATCGTGATGCGCACGCGTCCGTCGCAGCCGGGATCGCTCGAGCGATCTCGTACCAGCACGCCGGCCGCTCGCATCAGTCGCGCGAACTCGGCGTGACGCGCGCCAATATCTACCAAAACAAAATTTGCACGGCTTGGCCAGCGGCGCACACTGGCCGCATCAAGCGCCGCTTCGAACTCGCCGCGCGCAGCAAGGACTTCGCTCACGTACCAATCGAGATAGGCCGTGTCATCAAGTGCAGCCTTGAGGCACACCAGCGCCAGCGAGTTCACGCTGTAAGGTGAAAGCACGCGCCGCATCCAGCGCATCAATTCTTGAGGTCCGGCGAGCAACCCCAGGCGCAACCCGGCGAGGCCGTATGCCTTTGAGAAGGTGCGCGCGACAACGAGATTCGGCACTTTGCCCACCAGGTCCATTACGGTTTCGCCGTGGAAATGAAAATATGCTTCATCTACCAGTAGCACGGCATGGGGCGCGCGCGCGGCGAGCTGCAATAACTGCTCGCGCGTGGCCGCCGAGCCCGACGGACTGTTGGGATTGGCAACGGCAATCACTTTTGTGCGCGGGTTAATCGCCTGAAGCAGCCGGTCGAATGGAAATCGCAGATCGTCAACAGCCTGGACGGTGACGACGCGCGCATCGGTGGCCGAGGCATAGACCTGGTACATGGTGTAGGTGGGCACGGGCAGAAGCAGCTCATCGCCGGCTTCGAGAAAGGTCTCGAAGAGCACGTGAATCGCCTCGTCAACGCCATTCGTCAGCGCCACCTGCTCCGGCTTCAGGCCCAGGTGCGCAGCCACGATCGCCTCCACCGGCTCGCGCTCGGGATAGAGCGTGAGCGAGCCCCCGGAGACAGCCGCGAGCGCTTCTGTGACCTTGGGCGAGCAGGCGACCGTGTTCTCGTTGAAGTCGAGGCGCAGATTGTCGCGGCTGCCGAGCGGAGGGTGGTACTCCATCATCGCCTGTACGCGCACGCGCGGCATGGGTGAAGCGGTTGTTAGCAATTCAGCCACGGATACTCCTTTCACGCTTAGGCCTCACGCCCAGGCGTTCGCGGATGGCTTCGGCGTGACCGATCAATCCCTCGGCCTCGGCGAGCAGCGCCGCCTTCGGCCCTAGCCTCACTCACGCTGGTTCCGACCCACGGATGGCGAATCCTGTTTATCCTCGGAGTGGTGCCCGCGGCATTGTCGCTTGTGGTGAGATGGGAAAGTGCCGGAATCTCCGCGCTGGCTGGGGACTAAGGGACGAAAACAAGAAGCCGCCGCGGTTCTGAAACAATTCGGGCGCCACCGATTCCGATGTTCGTGACCTGGCCGACGAACCGATCGCGGAAAAAGTGCCCGTCGGAGTGCTGCTGCAGCCAATTTACCGCAAGAGATTCATCCTTACGGCTGGCTACTATTTCTTTTCGTATTTCGGCTACTACGGCTTTGTGTTATGGCTGCCTTCCATTTTGGCGGTGGTCTTCAAGCTGACCCTGATTAAGACATTCACTTATACGTTATTTGCGGCTATTTCCGCCATTTTGGGTCGAATGACTGCGTTCTACACGATCGAAAAGTTCGGCAGAAAACAACTGTTCTATGTCGGGTTCGGACTCGGTGGCGTCGCCGCATTGTGTTTCGGACTGATACAGAATCCGGCGTACCTAGTCTGGGGCGCCTGCGTTCTGGCGTTTTTCTACGAGCAGGGTGTCGCCGGAACGGTGGTGTGGACGGCCGAACTGTATCCGTCGAAGGTACGTGCCACGGCGACTTGCTGGTCAACCGGCGCCGGCCGCATCAGTGCCGCGCTGAGTCCGATAGCCTTCGGCTACTTCATGGCGAACAAGATGTACTACGGCGTCTACGTGACCATGGCGTTGTTTTTCTGGGTGGCTTGCGCGTTGGTCTACTGGCTCGGCATTGAGACCAAGGGTAGATCCCTGGAGGATGTTGGCGCGGCATGAGATTAGGCCATGCTACGCTGTCGAAACCGTACAAACGTGACGCGCATGACTGAAGGCGATCAGCCGTCCGGCTTGGCGACGACATAAATTGAGAGGAGCACAAGGTTGAAAGAAACAATCATCAACAAAGTAAATTGCAGAACGATTTTTGACAGCCGCGGGGTGGAGACCCTGGAAGTTGAACGTTCAAACCCGCAATGGGTTCGGCCGGGCGGCGGCGCCATTTGGTGCGCCCGGGAGCAGAGGCGAATTCGAGGCCCCGGCATACGCACCGGACGGGATCAAGGGCTCGATACGAATTTTGAAAAAGAGCGTTATCCCTCAACTGATCGGCACCGATGTCGCCGACCGGCGCCGGATCGACCAGCTCTTGAAAGAAGTTGATGGTACGCCGAATTTTGAGCGCATCGGCGGCAACACCTCTACCGTGATTTCCGTAGCCTGCGCCAAGGCCGCGGCTGAGTCGCTACGGATCCCGTTGTTCAAGTTCATCGATGCGAAAGCTAAATACACCATTCCCTTTCCGCTCGGCAATGTGATCGGCGGTGGGGCCCATAGCCTGGGGCCGGCGCCCGATATGCAGGAGCACCTTGTCGTTCCATTGGGCATCAAGACGGTGAAGCAGGGAATCCGGATTAATCTGCTGGTGCATGAGGAAGTCGGCAGGCTGCTGGAAAAGAAGGACCCGGCTTTTGCGGGTGGCACCGACGACGAGAACGCGTGGACAGCTAATTTGAACGACTTCGAGGCGTTCGAAATTCTTGAGCAGGCTTGCAAGAAGATATCCAAAGAGCAGGGAGTGGAGCTGAGAATAGGCTTGGATCTGCCGCCGATCGCCTGTGGGATCCCAAGGAGAAGGTCTATCGCTACACGCGCGAAGGCACTACCCGGACATCCGAGCAGCAACTGGATTACCTGACAATGCTGGTCAACAGGTTCCATATGATCTGGGTCGAAGACGGCTTCCACAGTAACGATTACGACTCATTCGCCGCATTGAACGCGCGGGTGAAGAGCACATGCCTGGTTTGCGCCGACGACATCTACGCCACCAACCCGGAACGGACCGAGCGGGGTATCAAGGCCAAGTCGGCCGGAGCGATGATCGTTAAGACAAATCAGGTCGGCACGATTACGGGAGCCGAAACGACATCGCGACTAGCTCAGGTGCACGGTGTGTCCCCGTGCTTTCCGATCGCTCGGGAGAAACGCCTGACGATTCCATCGCGCACCTCGCGGTTGCATGGAACGCGTTGATGATCAAAACCGGCGTCAAGGGCGGCGAACGCCTCGCGAAACTCAATGCCCTGATCCGTATCGAAGAGGAGTTCGGCATTAAGTTGGTCAAATGGCCGAAACTAGCAAAGGCGGCAGCCCGGTAAAGTAAGCTCGTGAAACGGAGAGGAAGCATGCAATATCCGCATCTGTTCCAGGAAGGCAGCATGGGAAAGGTGCG
>CAVXOO010000095.1:0-5928 GCA_963762945.1 uncultured Acidobacteriaceae bacterium
CTCCACGCCCATGCAATTCACCGTGACGCTGGGAACGATAGTTCCACTGCCTGCGAATCCCATCCCGCTTCCCTACACCATGACGACCCTTGCCGGCGGCGCGAGCGCAAACTGCCCGGCTGCGACCGACAGCCTCGGCGACGGTTGCCCGGCCACGTCGATCGTCTTCGGCGGTTCGCTCGACCTGCGCAGCGTTGTCGCCGATCCCTTCGGGAACGTCTACCTCACCGACTCAGTGGCCAGCGTGGTGCGGCGCATTGCGCCCAGCGGCGTGATCAGTGATTTCGCCGGCAGAATCAGTGGCGCCACGTGCGTGCCCACCGCGACCACGGGCTGCGTGCCCACCGAAGTCAGCATCAATAAAGCGCGCGGTATCTCCTCGGACGCCGAGGGGAACATCTACATTGCCGGCTATAACACGGACGAAGTCTTCAAGGTGAGCGCTGCCACAGGATTGTTATATCTCGTGGCTGGAACCGGCACCGCGGGCAACGCCGGCGATGGCGGTCCTGCAATATCGGCCCAGGTGAATGCGCCGCGCGGTGTGTGGGCTGACGGCGTGGGCAACGTCTACATCGCCGACACCTCGAACAACAAGATCCGCGTGGTCGATATCACTGGCGGCATCCATACCTTTGCCGGGACAGGCACAGCTTCCTCCTCCGGCGACGGCGGATTGGCGGCTTCGGCCACCGTCAATAACCCGCAAGGCGTGATGACTGACGCCAATTTGAACGTCTACATTGCCGACTCGCAAAAGGTCCGCGTGGTTTGCGTCACCTGCGGCACCGGCTCACCGCTCGATGCGTTGCTGGCCACACTGGGAATCGCAGATCCGGTCAACGGATATATCTATACCCTAGCTGGCGGGGCGGCGGCGAGTTATTCTGGAATCTATCCCACGCTTGCGACCAATGTTACGATGAGCCCGCAGAAGCTGGCCATCGATAACTCTGGCAATATTTATATCTCCGACGGCGCGGGCGTTGTTTGGTTCCTCGATGCGCACTCGGCATATATCCGGCCCATTGCAGGCAAAACCAGCACGAACTGCTCGACTGAAAGCGATGCGTTCGGCGACGGATGCCCGGCAACGCAGGCAGTCATCGGCGACGGCGGCAATGGCATCGGCGTAGGCACCGATACGCTCGGCAACCTCTACATATCCGATACGCTCAACGCGCGTATCCGCAAAGTGACTACGGGCCTGGCATCGCCGTCAATTGCGACAGCAACTTCCGTCACCGAACCCATCGAACTGCACTTTATCCCCAATGACGGCCTCGCCAACTCCAACGGTCTCGCCTTCAGCTCGAGCGAATGGTCGCTCGCCGCGCCGGCCTGCACAACGAACTCCGACACTACCGTCGACTGTCTGCTATCGTCGCAATTTACTTCCGCGCTTCCCGGCGCACGCTCCACGGCGCTTACGGTGAAGGGCACGCAAGGCAACACCGCCTACCTCGGTCTCACCGGAACGGGCCTCGGCTCTGGAGCCACACTCGATCCCGCAACACACACCAGTTTTGGTGCGAACCTTGCCGTCACAGGCCTGGCCACGGACAGTGCAGGCAACGTCTACGTCTCCGACGCGAACAGCAAACAAGTAATTCGCTTCACGCCCGCCGCTCAGTTGCAGGGCACGAGCGCCACCGGCACGGCCCTGGCTGCGATCCAGGTGCCCGGAGCCGTCGCTGTCGATGCACGCGGCTACGTTTATGTGGCTGATACCTCGGCCGGAACCGTCACGGCAATCTCTCCCTCCGGCGCGGCGAGCGTTCTGCCTTTCAGCTTCACAATGCCGGCCGGCCTCGCAGTCGAACGCGCTGAACAATCTCTACGTTTCCGATTCATCAGCCAAGGCCGTTTATCAAATCGATCCCATCACAGGCGCGGAACGCTCGCTGCCAGTGGGAACGCTGGCCGCTCCTACGGGTCTCGCCATCGATCCTTCTGGGAATCTGCTGATCGCCGATCCGGGCGCACCGGCAATCGTTCGCTTCAACTTCCAGACCAACGCCGCAACAACGGTCGCGACATCAGCGGCGGCTCCGTCCCTAGCACTTAGCGATGCGGCCGGTAACCTCCTCATCGCCGACGCTGCCGATATTTTTGCGGTTCCGGCCAGCAGCAATAGTTCCTCCTTCACCGTGGCCACGCTCGCACCCGTAGCGCTCGCCATCGACTCCGCCGGCAATCTCTATACCGGATCGAGCGGCGGCGTTTTGAAGCTGGTCCGAACGAAGGGTTATGTGCAATACGCAGCCGGCGCCAGTCCACAAACCGTCAACTTACTCGAATCCGGAAACAAGGCCTACTCGGCAACTGCATTCATGCAGACCGATTTCTCGGACTATAGCCTGGTTCCTACTGCATCTACCGACTGCGCCCTGAATTCGATCGGGACCGGCACCGTGGCCATCGGCGGCCGTTGCGCGTTGACAGCCAGCTATACGCCCTCGACTTTTGTCACCACTACGGACGCGGTAACATTCAACGGCAATCTTTCGAATGCCGCGATGTCCACGCCGTCCGCGGTCGAGCTCACGCTCACTGGCCCGTCCACGGCACCGACTCCGACGGTGACTCTGGGAGCATTTTCGCCCGCGTCGCTCGTCTACGGCCAAACCGTGACTTTGAGCGTGACCGTCTCCAGCACGTTGCCGGTCGTGCCTGCCGGTTCGGTGGTGTTCACGGTTGACAGCTCGAACTACTCCGCCGCTCTCTCCGGCGGCACGGCGTCGGTCCAGGTCAGCGGCCTCGCCGCCGGACTGCACAAGGTTTCAGTGGCTTACACCAGCAGCAATGGGTACGCGCCGGCAAGCTCGGGCACGTCTACGTTATCGGTGGTTTTAGCACCGACCATCACTCTGACGACGACAGCAACGCTAGCCAAGGAGTCGGGTGGTTATCAGGCCACGGTGACGATCACGAACACAGGCAGCGCTACTGCAGTCAATGTTCAGATCACCTCGGCGACGCTTGGATCGGCGACTGCGAATTCGTTGCCGGTAAGCTTTGGCAGCATCCCCGGGAATGGCGGCTCAGTCAAGATGGTGTTGACCTTCCCGTCGAGCGCCGGGGCCGACGGCGCCGCCGCGGCTGAGAAGTACTCTGGCACCTACACCGGCGGCTCATTCTTGGCCAGTATTCGCGCAACACTGCCGTAGGCGACTCGGACTCTCAATCACTAAGTCAACATGGAACATGGAGAAGGAAATGAATAATGCCAAAAGTATAAAGGCCGTTCTCTTTGCGGGAGCGGCACTCCTGCTGGGATCTGCGTTGGCCAATGCCGATTCGTTCACATTCACGCTTGTCTCGAACTACCAGAGCGGCGTGAGTGGCGACGTCCTCGAATTCGATGCGACGGTGAACAACAATACCGAAAGTACTGTGTACTTCAACAGCGACTCTGCGAACGTTACGGCGCCGCTGGTTTTGGATGACACTGCCTTTTGGGCCACGTTCGCCTTTGATCCGATCACGGACAATTATGATCTGCCCCCCGGAGGTTCTTACACCGGAGAGTTGTTCACGGTGACAATTCTGCCAGACACACCTGCCGGTCTTTACGCCGGGACGTTCACGATTCTTGGCGGTGGCCCCGCAGACCTCAACGCGCTCGGTTCGGCGGGTTTCAACGTCCAGGTAACCCCAGAACCGCCGAGTTGGGAACTGCTTGCGATGGCGCTGGCGGCTCTTCTTGCCCTGATGGGTTGGAACTCCTCGCAGCGCCGGACCACTGCGTAATCATCTTCGTTTTCTTGTGGAAGCAACTGAAGTCCGTCAACTTAGTACAAAGAAGTGACAAACGGGTGACACACGGGAACTGGCGTATTCGGCATGGTTGAAGAGTATGACGATGCGATTGGTTTCGACCTGCCACAGCCAGGAACTGCACGGGTTCCCGGGAGGCGCTGCGCTTCGTTCGCTGGAGCAGCGCAGCACCCTGCGCATCCCCACACATCGGCTCGCCTACAGAGTCGTCAAATGCGCAATGGATCTGTCCCTGGCCACGGCCGTCTTCCCCGCTGCGTTCGTTCTGGGACTCGGGATCGCGGTTCTCGTCAAGTTTAGTTCTCCCGGTCCGGTGTTCTTTCGCCATCGCCGCATAGGGACAGGGTTGCGTCCCTTCCTTCTTTGGAAGTTCCGAACCATGTTTCACGAATCCGATCACTCCCTCTCTTTGCACCTGGCGAGCAACCCCGATGCGCACCAGGAGTGGGTCCGCCATCAAAAACTGCGCCACGACCCGCGCGTCACTCCTATCGGCCGATTCCTTAGGCGGACGCACCTCGACGAGCTGCCTCAGCTTCTGAATGTGCTGGCTGGAGAGATGAGTCTGGTGGGGCCGCGCCCGGTAATCGAGGAGGAGTTAAAGCGATACGGCGCCGGCGACCGCCTCTACGCAGCCGCCAAACCCGGCATGACTGGACTGTGGCAGGTCAGCGGTCGAGCCGCTCTCCCCTATGAACGCCGGGTTGCACTCGATATCGAGTACGTTGCAACCTGTTCCGTTCTTGGCGACCTTCGCATGTTGATGAGGACATTCGGTGCGATCTGCGATGCTCGCGGAGTATACTGAATGCACTTGCGGCTCTCCCAATTTGCACTTGCCGCGGCCATTACTTTCATCCTTGGGAATATCTGCTTCCGCCCTGCAGCGCGTGCGCTGGCTCTTCGATCCGCGGCATCTGCTCCGTCGCGCGCCGTAGCCGGCATCTTGAAAGGGGGCACGTCAGAATATGACCGCGAACATGGCGGGCAGGATTTGCATCTCTGTTATTTTGCTTGCAGTCGTTATCGGTCTTGGCGATGCCAAGGGTGAGAACCCACTGCAGGCTGGAGATGCTTCCGTAACTCCTTCTGACCAGCTTCCCCCCGCTGCCTCCGCAGATCAGCCAACCATGGCAGATATTCTGCGCAGGCTCGATGCATTGAGCGGACAACTTGAAGATGCGCATCGCCAGATCGAGCAGTTGCAAACCGAGGTCGGCGCGCTTCGCCAGCAGCTAAGGGCCGTCGGTGACAATGCGGCGTCAGTCAGCGCCCTCAGTGAAGCAGTGGAGCAGATCAAGGATAATCAAGACATAACCCATACTCAGGTTGCGACACTCGAACAAACCAAAGTTGAGTCCTACTCCCGTTATCCGGTTTCGATTACCGGCATGGTGCTTTTTAATGGCTATGTCGTCGACGGTAGCGTAGATAATCCTGCTCTTCCGTTGATCGCGCTGGGCCGCGGTGCCGGCTATCCTCACCACTCTCTGGGCGGAACTCTCAATCAGACGCAGCTAGGACTCAACGCCACCGGCCCCAGGCTCTGGAATGCCCGCAGCGCTGCGCAGATAGTTGCCGATTTCTTCGCGAGCCCGAGCTATACATCCACCGGCTCGTCTACTTATCCCCGCTTCCACCTGAGAAGCGCCGAGATCGACTTAGATTGGCAGAATACGCAAGTTACTGCCGGGTTGGAGACGCCGCTGATTTCTCCTCTCTCCCCAACCTCCTTTGCCACTGTGGCGGAACCTTCGTTGGCATGGGCCGGGAACCTATGGACATGGTTGCCGCAACTGACGTTTGAGCAGAGGATCGGGATGCCGCGTGGAGCAGATGCGGAGTTCGGTTTTGGCCTTTTGGATCCTGAGTTCGGCGACGTCACGAGTGAGGTCGCCTATGGGATCCCCCGTGCAAACCTGCAACCGGGTTATGAGGCTCGGACAGCTTGGGAATGGGGAGAGAAGAGCCGTCCTTTCGAACTCGGCGCGAATGGCTACTATACGCGTCAGTCGTTCTACGGAGATGAAAAACTCGACTTCTGGGCGGGCACCGCCGACTGGCGCTTTCCACTCTTCAAGCCCTTGGAGTTATCCGGGGAGTTTTATCGAGGGCGCGGCATCGGCGACCTCGGCGGCGGCGCATTCA
>CAVXOO010000096.1:0-4841 GCA_963762945.1 uncultured Acidobacteriaceae bacterium
TGCCCACTGAGCCATTGTTTTTCCTCAAGCCGCCGTCGTCGCTGCTTCGGCCAGGCGGCGCCATCGTCCTCCCAGCAATTTCCGAGCGCGTGGATTTCGAAGGCGAGTTGGCCATCGTAATCGGCCGACGCACGCGCAACCTCAAGCCCGAAGACGATTGGCGCAAAGTCGTGCGCGGCTTTACTCTGGCCAACGACGTCTCCGCCCGCGACCTGCAGAAGAAGGACGAGCAGTGGACGCGCGCCAAGGGCTTCGACACATTTTGCCCAGTCGGCCCCATGGTGAGCGATGAGTTGGACCTCGAGAGCGGTGTCACCATCGAGACGCGCGTCAACGGCGAGTTGCGCCAGCACGCGTTGACCAACGACATGATCTTTCCGGTGCCGGTTCTGCTCCGCTTTATTTCTGCAGTATTGACTCTGGAGCCGGGCGATCTCATCCTCACCGGAACTCCCTCCGGCGTCGGGCCGCTCAAGCCGGGCGATCGCGTCGAGGTCTCCATTGCCGGGCTCGGCGTTCTCGCAAATACCGTGGAAGCCGAGTCCGTCTAGAATCGTCGCGCCGGAATGCAACCGGCATTCACACGACGCATCCAAAAGAAGGGGTACACTGGTGCCGTAGGACGCCCGCCGCCATCCCCGCCGTCCCCATCAGGAGGAGTCATGCCGCAGAATCTGCTTGAACAGCTACGCCAATTCACAGTTGTCGTCGCCGATACCGGCGACATGCAAGCCATGGAGGAGTTCCATCCTCAGGACGCCACCACCAATCCCTCGCTGATTACGGCCGCGGCACAGATGCCGCAGTATCAGCCCATTGTGGACGGCGTGTTGAAGGACGCGCGCAACCAGCTCGGCGAAGGCGCCAGCGACAAGGACGTGGCCAATCTCGCGTTCAAGCGGCTGGCCGTGGCCTTCGGTAAGAAAATTCTGGCCATTATCCCTGGCCGCGTTTCGACCGAAGTTGACGCCCGTCTCTCCTATGACACCGATAAGTCCATCGATATGGCTCACGACATTATCGAGATGTACGCCAAAGAAGGCATCGGTAAGGACCGCGTTCTCATCAAGCTCGCGTCAACCTGGGAGGGAATTCGCGCCGCCGAAGTTCTCGAAAAAGAAGGCATTCACTGCAATATGACGCTCCTCTTCGGCATACATCAGGCCGTTGCCGCCGCCGACGCTAGCGCCACGCTCATCTCGCCCTTCGTGGGCCGCATCCTCGACTGGTACAAGAAAGACACCGGCAAGGACTATCACGGCGCCGACGATCCTGGAGTGCAATCGGTGACGCGCATCTACAATTACTTCAAGAAATTTGGCTACAAGACCGTGGTCATGGGCGCGAGCTTTCGCAACATTGGCGAGATCCAGGAGCTGGCCGGCTGCGATCTGCTCACCATTTCGCCGCAGTTTCTGGCCGAGCTCGAAGCCACCCAGGGCGAACTTCCGCGCAAGCTCTCGCCCGAAGCCGCAAAGACCATGCAGATTGAAAAAATCAGCATGGACAAGGCGACCTTCGACCGCATGCACGCTGCCGACCGCATGGCCAGCGACAAACTGAAAGAAGGCATTGAAGGCTTCACCGCCGCGCTCATCAAGCTGGAAACGCTTTTGGCCAAGCGCCTGGCTGAGCTCGAATCGCGCACGCCCGCAGCAGTGTAGGCGAGCCTCGGCGTAATGAGATCTTTATTTCGCGCAAAAAGAGGCGGCCACGCGGCTGCCTTTTTTTGTTAGGATTCTCTATCTTTCGCGAAAATAATTTACCTATTTGCAATCGAGCTACACGTCTGCCAACAAAGTTGGCCCCTCCCTCTTGCCAAACGCAACTCTTCCGATAAGCTCAGTGTTACAACGATGTAAATCGGGCCACGGCGCGCACCTTCCCCGCGCAGCACGACAGGAACCGCCGGGCCCCAAAGCCAACCGGCTGCTCGCGCTCAGCCGCAGCGATTTTGCACGGAGCATTCTCAATGATTCCGCGCGCGGGAGGTGTGTATGCAGCAGACGCATCCGCTCGAACCCTTCTTTCAGCAGGCGGTCCGCAACAGCTATGAGGGCAAGCTGGGCCTTCACGATCCCGACATCACCGCCTACGTGGCACGCTTGCTGTGCGAGTTCTCCGACACCGGCAATCTCTACTCGATGCGCGACGATTCCGGCCAGCCCATCGATCGGTTGGAAGAGATGGAGCGCGCCGCCGACCCCGTAAACGGTTCTGCGCCCTCCTTCGATGCCGAGCGCGCTCTGCGCAAACACATCGGCGACTACGCCCTGTTCGTGGCCGGAATGTACCCTGAGGCCGCGGGATCGAAGCGCCGCATGCGCCAACGCTACCCGAGCCTCGGCGAGCTCATTCGCGCGGGCAAGCAAAGCTACTTCATCGTCAGCCAGTTCGACCTCTTCGAGTACCAGAAGGAAGCGCCGCTGTTTGCTCGCCTCTCCGACGGCTTTGAGCGCTGGCTTCTGGGCTTGACCTTGCTGCGCGAAGAGCTGGGTCCGCGCAAGCCGCTCCAGTTGCCTCCGCAAGTGAACTGAACTTTGAGAACCGAGTTCTTTTCCGCGCGCGCTCAGCGGCCGATCTGGAATGCAACCCCGCCCACGATCGTGCGCGGCGGCATGTTGACGCCCGCAATCTCCTGATAGCCGGTGTTGCTCAGATTCGTGAGCCGAAGATATGGCCTCAATCTACCCGCGTCGTGCGTCAACGTCGCGCTCCACACCGGATACACTCTCTGCTGATAGCGTTGGGCGATCTCGACGGCGTTGGTCAGAACAATGTCGTGGCCCAAAGCGGAGTTCCACGAAGCATGAATGTTTTCAACCGGGAAGTTGAACACGTACTCCGACTCAAGCCCGTGCAGTGCGCCTTGCGCCCCGTGCAAACCCGTCCAAGCGATGCGCACGGTTTGCGATTTGCTCGGAATCCAGGTCATTCGCGATTCGACGCCCGTAAAGTGCAGACCGTTCAGATTGGCCGCGCACCAGATGTTGGCCGGGCAGCCCGCGGGAAGGTAAGCATTGGGCAGCGTCGCGCTCTTCACATAGTCGATGGTGTCGTGCTGTTGCGAGTAAAATCCTGTCGCCGACAGCGTCAGCTTTGTCGATGGCGCCCAATCCACGCCCGCATCGCTCGACCAGGACGACTCCGGCTTGAGATTGGCGTTGCCGAGCGTCGCAGGATCGGAGTAGTAGAGATCGGTATAGGTCGGAATCCGAAATCCATAGCCGCCGCTGGCGCGAAGTTTCAGATTTTTCGCCACGCGCAGGCTGCTGGCCAACTCCGGCGAAAATACGGCCTGCGCCCCGCCTGAAAAAATCTCTTCGCGCGCGCCCATGGATAGACTCCAGCGCCGCTTCGCCGGCCGCAGGTCCATGTCCACGTACCCCGCGCCGCGATTGCGCGTATGAAGACCGAGCGCGAAGGTGCGCGCGCCGCCGGAAAAGTTGTAGCTGTTGATACTGTCTCCATTGGCCTCAAGGCCCATCAGCATTGCCGAATCTTTATGCACTGTGAGCGTCTCGCGCAGCGAAGCCTGCCACGAATCGTCGATATGGTTGTTCTCGTAGCTCGCGGGATCGTTGCGAAAGAGCACAAATTCGTCGCTATGGCGGCGAATCCCAAAAGCCGCGACGGTGTGACTGCCCACTTCCTGTCGCGCCGCGCCGAACCAGCCCTTGGTTCGCTCCCATGAGTTATAGGGACCGTAAAACTGGTTGGCGCCGAAGGAGCGGTCACTTACAGCAACCAGCAGGTCTGTGACGCCAAGCCGCGAGCCGAGCCAGCTCTCGCCGGAGGCGTCTTCGTTGCGATAATCGCGATCGGTCATGAATCCCGTGGAGAAGTTGCGCTCCGCGGTCACGCGCCCGCTCCACCGTCCACGCGTCGCCCCGCCAAGCAGCATCTCCTCGTTCGACTCGAAACTGCCCTCGCCCGCGCGTACGAACAGCGAATCGTGATCGGGCGCAGCAGTCAAAAAATCCACCACTCCGCTCAACGCATCCACTCCATGCAGCGTCGATCCCGCGCCCGCCAGCGCCTGGATTGAATCGATGGCTTCGAGAGGAATCGGCAAATCGAGATTGTGGTGCGAGGTCTGCGCGTCGTTGATGCGGAATCCGTTCACCAGCACCAGCGTCTGTTCAAAGCTGCCGCCGCGCATCACGATGTCGGCCTGGCCGCCGCCTGCGCCGCGCTCCTCCAGAAAAACCGACGAGTCCTTGCGCAGAAAATCCTCGGCCGACTCGCTGGCGAGCGACTGCCCGTCGACCGGCAGAATCTCCACCGAGCGTTCGGACTCGGCCAGCGGCACCGGCGTTGCCGAGCCGAGTACAACCATGGTCTCTGAGGGGCCCTTGACGAGCGTCTTTGGCGGAGTGGCGGCATCCTGCGCGAAGGCCGAGGGCAACAAAGCGGCCAAAAACAGGAACCGGGCATAAAGTCGAAATCGGAGCATCCACATCATGATCGCGTCCGGGCCTGGCTTCTACAACGATGATTTCGTATCAATTCGAATAGTTGAAGTGCTAAACTACATTCCTAGAGCCATGCGCATCGACGCTTTTCTCCGCGAAAGTCCCATGTTCGCCGTTAACCGCGCGGCGCGCCGCTTCGAGTCCCTCGCCGCACGTGCGCTCGCCCAGGACAATCTCGGATTTCTCGAGGCGCTGGTGCTGGCCGCGCTCTTCTTCGAGGCGCCGCGCCAGGTCAAGCCCTCGCAGTTGGCGGAAACCTTCTCGACCACCCGCGGCAATCTGAGCCACTGCGTCTCCTCGCTTGAGGCCAAGGGTTTGCTCCTGCGCAAAATCGATCCCGACGACGCCCGCGCCTACCTTCTCACG
>CAVXOO010000097.1:0-5343 GCA_963762945.1 uncultured Acidobacteriaceae bacterium
TGGGCATGTTCTTCACGCTCACCGGGACCATTCTCGCTGCCTTCGGCTTCTCCACGCGCGACCGCGCCGATGCCTATATAAAAACTCTTGGCATCGATGCCAATCTCTGGTGGGGATTGGCTCTGCTCATCTTCGGCATCGTGATGCTTGCCTTCGGCCGCCGCGGCCAAATGAAATTGGAAAAGAGCCAGGCCACCACCCCAGCCAAGCGATAACCTAAGCGCTTGGGTTCTCGCGCCAGGCGTCGCAACCAGCTTGACATCCATCCCCGTCAAATTTCAACTGTTGCCATGCAAAATTCGTCTCTTTTTTTGAGCGCCAGCCTCTTGCTTGCCGCGTTTCCTCTTGCCGCGCATGGGCAGACAACTGCAACCGCATCGGATGTCGCCCAAGCCAATCAGCCGCAACCAGCGCTGCATCTGGTGCAGAAGGAGTTCCTTATCCCTGCGCCAGAGGCAATTCCGCCCGGCCTGGACGTCTTGGAGGTGTACTTCACCCTCCCTGGCAAACATCCGCTAGTGGTGCTTACGCATGGCACCTCCGCCGAGCCAGAGGAGCGCATGCGCGTCACGCCCTGGGCGCAGTTGCACCAGGCCATGTGGTTTGCGCAGCGCGGATATGTGGCCATCGTCGTTGTGCGCGCCGGTTATGGCAGGTCGGGCGGAAAGCAGGACAGCACAAGTGGCGGCTGCCGTCCGGGCTACGGAAGTTTTGAGGAAGCAGGCGAGGCGGGTGTGACGGATCTGCGCGCCGTGATGAAGTATGCGCAGAGCCTTCCGGAGGTGGACGCCAACACGATTCTGAGTGCGGGCGTTTCAACCGGAGGATTTGCGCAAGTGGCGCTCTCGGCCGATCCGCCGTCGGGCTTGAAGGCAGCTATCAATTTCGCCGGCGGGCGCGGCGGCGACGGACATGAGAACAACTGCAATCTCGGGGGAGTGATCGATGCCTTCAGAAGTTATGGCAAGTCCGCGCACAAGCGCGGCGACCTGCCCATGCTTTGGATTTATTCGCAGAACGACCACTGGTTTCCTCCTAAAATGGCGCAACAGTTCGAAGCCGCCTACGAAAAGGATGGAGCTACCGATCAGTTTGTGATGGCTCCGCCCGACGGCGCAGACGGCCACCATCTTTACATGCACGTCGCCGCGTGGTCCGACACCGTGCAGAGCTTTCTCAAGGCGCAGAATTTGCTCCCACTCGGCGATCAAGTGCTGCCCGAGCCCGAACCGCCGAATCTGCCCATGCCGGCCGCGCTCAAAGAAAGCGACGCCGAAACCTGGAAGCGCTTCCTGTTGGCTCCGCTCTTTAAGACGCTGGTCGTCGATGACCAGGGCACGCTCTGGGTTGGAGCCGCGGGCTTCAATCAGGATCTTGCCGACGAACAGGCGCGGGAAAAATGCAAGAAGGGCGGCGGCAAGCACTGCACCATCGTTGCCAAGACTCCCGGAGTAAAGTGAGGGAGTGACGTCGAGGTTGAGGCAAGGAAGGCGTGATTGATCGTGCGAGCCAAATGGATGAAACACGGAGCTTTTGCTTTGTTGTTCGTGACAGCGGCAATGCTTCTCACACTCGGCCTTTGGGTTGCGGCCTACCCAGACGGCGGCGATCCGAAAAACATCAAGTATGTTCTCTGGAAACATGGGCTCAACAAAGGAATGAACCTTGATGACGCTCTGGGCGCGATGGCACACGACGTTCACCGCGACAAATTTGTCCTGGGATTGACAGAAGCTCAACTAGCGAGTCGTTTCGGATATGTGACGCAGATCAGCGAGGGCCAATACTGTTACGCGGAGTATTCAGGCTATCGGGGCGGCACGACCGCCGGGGAGAAGGCAATATTCTTGCGCGAAAGCGGGTTGATGGTGATTCTGAAAAATGGCGTCGCGGTCGATCTTGTGGATTGCAAGGCCTAATAGAAAATCCGAAACGTTTGACCTGTTCTATTCCCTACTCCTATTCTCTGCTTCATCAAACGTGAAGGTAATGACTTTCGCATTCCCTTGAGACGGTCCTTACGCATCGCCCATTAGACTTGCAATAGACGATGAAGCGCAAAACAATTGCCCATTACGAAATTCTGCGGCGCCTCGGCTCGGGCGGCAGCGGTGTGGTCTACGCGGCCAACGACACTCTGCTGCAGCGCCCGGTGGTCCTCAAGATGCTGCACTCCGGCGTGCTTACCGTCGAACAGATGCGCTCGACCGTGCTGCGCGAGGCGCGCCTCGCCTCGGCTATCGAGCATCCCAATGTCTGCGCCATCTACGAAGTCGGCGAAAGCGGCGACGAGGCCTACATCGCCATGCAGTTTGTGCCCGGCCAACCGCTGGACAAGCTGATCGAGCGCGGGCCGGCGAGTTTGCAACTGCTGCTTTCGGTCGGCATTCAGATCGCCGACGGTTTGCAGGCGGCGCATGCGCTGGGCATATTTCACCGCGACCTGAAACCGCAAAACGTAATGCTCACCGACGGCGGCCTGGTCAAGATTCTCGACTTCGGCCTCGCGCGCCGTCTGCATCCGGACGACGCGCGCTTCGACCCCTCCAAGCCCGCTCTCGCCAAAGACGCCTCGGTTGCGGCCACCTACACCGCGCGCGGCGGCACCATTCGCTACATGGCGCCCGAGCAGTTTGTCACCGGTCACTCCAGCGTGCAGTCGGACGTGTGGGCGCTGGGCGTGATTCTCTATGAACTTGCCAGCGGCAAGTATCCCTTCACGCGCCCCGATGCCGAAGATTTCCAGGTCATCCGCGCCATCCAGTTTCTCGACCCGCCGGATTTGAGCCATGAGGTGCCGGGGATTTCGCCGGAGCTGAAGAGCGTGATCATGGCCTGCCTCGACAAAAATCCCGGCACGCGCACGGCGTCCGCGGCCGAAGTGCGCGAAGGCCTCAAGACCATCATGAAGGCCCTCAGCATCGAGACCGGCAGCATTCCCGGCGACGCGGCGGCCAACCTGCCCGCCACCGGTCCGGCGGCGGAGAAGCGCGCCACGGGCCTGCTCTCCATGCTCGCAGAGCGCTTTCGTGAGTCGGCGGGCGATCGCGCTGCCGAAAACTCGCTGGTGGTGCTGCCCTTCACCAACATGGGCGCAACGGAAGCGGCTCCGCTCTACGGCTATGCGCTCGCCGATGCGCTTGCCGCGCGCCTGGCGCGCATTCCTTCGCTCGTCGTGCGCCCTTCAAGCGCGCTCATGCAACTGCCCATCGCGCAACTCGATCCCCTCGCCGTAGGCCAAAAGCTGCTGGTCAAGTTCGTGCTCGCAGGCAGCTTTGTCCGTTCGGAAAACGGATTCGATCTCAACTGGCAACTTCTCGACGTCGCCTCGCAGAGCCTGCGCTCAGGCGGATCGATTCGCGTTCCCTCGCTCGATCTGATCGCCGTGCAGACCGAAATCTCGAACGAAGTCTTCGCCACACTGCAAGGCATGGGCGCAGCCGAAGGCATTGAAGCAGGACAGTCGGGCGCCACGCTCACCCGAGCCGCGGCGCGCGCTCAAGTGCGCGATGGCTCCCTCCCCGGCCCGGTCAGCGAAAAATATCTCCAGGCGCAAGCGCTCCTCAGTTCCTTCATGGTGCGCACCAGTGCGCGCGCCGATCTCGATCGCGCCCACGCGCTCTTTGCCAGCGTCACCGCATCCGATCCCGCATTTGCCGCCGGCTGGACCGGCCTCGGCATCGCCGAATTGCAATACGCGCGTCACGGTTTTGGCGGCCAGATTCACGTGATGCGCGCGCGTCGCGCCTTCGACGAAGCGCTCAAGCTCGATCCGGCATCCACCGAGGCCAATCTCTACCGCATTTACATGCTGCTCTCGCGCGGCGAAAAAGAATCGGCGCGCCACGGCATCGCCAACCTGCTCTCCACCGCCGCCAACGATTGGAATGTGCACATGGTGGCCGGAATCGCTCTGCGCGGCGACGGCATGTACGCCGAGGCCCTCGACGAGTTCAGCCGCGCCCTCAAGCTCAACCCCGCAAACGCAGCCATTCTCTACAATCACCGCGCCCGCGTCTACCACTATCAAAATCAAATCGAGCTGGCCGGCGACGAACTCGAAAAAGGCCTGGCCCTCGAGCCCCGCCATCCGCTCTTGCGCACCTCCGCCGGTTACCAGCAGATGCGCCTCGGCAATCTCGACGCCGCCATCGAAAATCTCGAGAGCGTCATCGCCGACGATCCCTCCATGCGCATCGCCGTGCCCACTCTCGCCATCTGCTACGTGCAGGCCGGCCAGCGCGGCCGCGCCGCCGCCCTGCTCGCAGACGACACCCTGGCCGCGGCCGAGGCCGACAGCGAAATGGCCTACCGCCTCGCCACCTACTTCGCCGCCGAAGGCGATTCCAGCGAAGCCCTGCACTGGCTGCGCCGCGCCATCTATCTCGGCAACGAAAACTATCCCTGGTTCCAGAAAAATCCCGCCTGGAACAACCTCCACACCAACGCCGACTTCGAGCGCATCCTCGAAGACCTGAAAAAAGCCTTCCGCAAAAACCAGAAAACCTGGAAGCGCCTGCTCGAACAGGTGCCCGAGGAGTGAAACAGAGGGCAGGTCACCGGAACCTTGCCGGCATTTAAGCAGTAATCTTCTGGGGCGCTCCAGCAAGCAACCCGCCGAAAGGAAATCTTCATCGAGGACACGGCATCCATCTGCGCTGCAAGCGTCGTGGCCCTGCTGGATGCCGGCGTTGGCGCGCGCTATTGCGCCAAACTGATTCGCAAGGAAACTTCACCGCGGATCGCCACCTGGCTGATCTTTGAGATCGGCGTCTTCATGAGTCTGGTCGCATACTTCGCCTCACACGACCACAGCGTGGTGAAGGCCGCGCTCAATTTGACCGACAGCGTCGTGGTTACGGTCATTCTGGCGTCGTTATTGATCGAACAACGCGGCGCCAAAATCCTGCTCACCAGAAACGAGCAACTGTGCCTGGCGATTTCCTGCATCACCTTGGCCGTTTGGGCGATCACGAAGACTGCATGGATCGGCTTCGCGGGATTCCAGGTGGTCATGTCGGTCGCCTACTTCCCCACCATCGAAAGCGTATGGCACTTGCGGCCAGGCCCGTCACCCGAACCCATCGAAACCTGGAGCATCACCGCTGTCGCTGCGCTTATCGGAGTGATTATCGACCTCACCGGCAGGCGCGATTACGTAGCCATGCTCTATCCTCTGCGCGCGTTCCTGCTCTGCATGATCATCGTGGTGCTTGTGGCGCGGTGGGAGCGGAAGAGAATCGCCGGGTGACCCACGTCTCGATCTTGAGATGCGAGAGAGCACGAATGACCATGGCCCACCCTTCACTTTCCATAAGGTTGGGGTGCCCCATCCTTGTCGCA
>CAVXOO010000098.1:0-7171 GCA_963762945.1 uncultured Acidobacteriaceae bacterium
TTGGGATTCTGTCTGCGCGGTGGTTCTCTCCGCAATCGAATTCGGGAGTGCTGTCGGAAGTTTGCCTTGAACGCTCGAAGTATCTGTCGTTGCGGAGAAGGCCGATATCGCGTTCTTCCGAGTTAGTCCTTCTTCTGTCCGAGTTATTCCGCTAGTTATACCGGATTCTTCGGCCGCATCATTCTCGACGCCATTCGTTCCACGTGAAACTCCTCGCCACGCATTGACCATCGACTGCCAACTGGAGCGGAAGTTCGGCGCCGTGGAAGATAGACCTGTGGCGAGATTGCCGCTCTGCGGACTGAACCAATTCGTGCCCAGTTCCCTGCCCTGTCCGGTACGTGCACCCTGTCCCAAAGCAGTGCGCCCACCTGCTTCGATCGCTGCGCCAACTTCACTGCCAACGGCTACGGTCATGCGGGAGGCAGGTGCAGATAGCGTGCCAAAGGGATGTTAGCTGGTGTTAGAAGAATGTCAGGGAGGGAATGGATCTTCCCGATACAGGAGGCGCTTCTAAAGCCTTGCACATTTTCCCTCAAGTTCTGTCCGGTTGCCGCGAGAGATAGTCAGCACCCGCATGAATATAAGTTGGAAATTCCTTTGCTCGCGCGTCTTAGTTGGTACTTCGCCGGCTTAGGCCCAAGTCGTCCAGATCGCGCTGTGCGCGCCGCTCCGCTTCCACTTTATCCTGCGCTTCGGTTTCCTCGATAAGCGTCTCGGTCTGGCGGCGCTCGATGCGCTTGCCGAGGAACTGGCTGCGCCGCGCGTTCACGGCCGCTTCAGCCTCTCGAATGCGCGGCGCGAGAGCAACGGCCACGCGCTTGGCGGTACGCGTCTCTTCGATGCCCGCGATGCGGTCGGTCACCTCGCCGGTGGTCGCGCTGGCCGCGACCAGACGCCGGCCCCCGCGTTCGCGTTCCACGTTCCGGGTCAGCGCCTGTTCCAGCCGGCTGAGCTCGGCTCGCGCCGACACCATCGCCGCGCGGCATTCCTCTTCCTGGATCTCCAGAACCTGCAGCAGGCGCCGCATGGAGCGGGAGACAGCCATCAATCAAACCTCCGCCGCCAGAGTTGAAAGACGTTGCAGACAGTCGCGCAGGCGGACACGCTCGCCGGCCGTCTGCGCGAGGAAAGCTCGGATGGCGTCGCGCGCGCGCAACGCCCGGTCCAGATCGGGATCGGCGCCGGGCTTGTAGGCACCGATGCGCACCAGATCCTCGGAACGGGCATAGATCGCCAGCAGCTTGCGCAAGAGCGCCGCATGTTCACGATGCGGTCCCGACGCCACCGCGGGCATCAGACGGCTGATCGAATCCAGAATTTCGATAGGCGGGTACCAGCTCTCGGCGGCAAGTGTGCGCGAAAGAACAATGTGCCCGTCGAGCAGCGAGCGCACGGCGTCCACTAGCGGATCCTGCTGATCGTCGCCCTCCATCAGCACGGTGTAGAACGCCGTAATGGATCCAGTGCGAAAGCAGCCTGCGCGTTCGATGAGACGCGCCAGGCGGGTGAAGACCGAGGGCGTGTATCCCTTGGCCGTGGGCGGCTCTCCGGCCGCAAGACCGATCTCACGCGCGGCCATGGCAAAGCGCGTCAACGAGTCGAGCACCAGCAGCACATGCTTGCCTTGGGCGGCAAAGTACTCGGCCAGCGTGGTCGCGGCCAGCGCCGCTCTCATGCGTAGCAGCGGCGATTCGTCAGAGGTGGACACGACCACAACGGATCGCGCCATGCCCTCCTTGCCCAGAGAGTCGCGAAGAAACTCGCCCACCTCGCGCCCGCGCTCGCCCACCAGGCCGACAATGGTCACTTCGGCTTCGGTATTGCGCGTCATCATTCCAATGAGCGTACTTTTGCCTACGCCCGAGCCGCCAAAAATCCCCACACGCTGGCCGCGGCCCACTGTGAGCATCGCGTCAATGGCGCGAATCCCGGTTCCCAAAGGCTGGCTGATGGCGACGCGATTGAGGGGTGTGTGTACTTTGCCGTCCAGCGGCAGCATCGTCACAACCGCCGGAGGAGGGCCCTCGTCGATGGGCGCGCCCTGCGCATTTAAGACCCGGCCCATCAGCGCGGGCCCGACTTCGATCGCGGGCCTCGACCCCAGCGCCCAGACTGGATCGCCAAAACGAATCCCCTCGGTAGTTTCGAGCGGCATCGACAATACGTTCGAACCGCGAAAGCCGACGACCTCGGCGCTGCGCGCATGCCCCAGACCGTCTTCAATCTCGCAGCACTCGCCCACTGAAACCGGCGGTCCCGCCGATTCGATGGTCTGGCCCATCGATTCAAGCACCTGGCCGCGCCAGCGCCAAGGCTGCCGCGACTCGAGCCGGGAGAAGTAACGTTCGAGCAAAGCCGTCATACGCGCGCCTCAACTGGCGAGGCTTGGGGGGGCGACGCTTCGGGGGGCGATGTTCTTTCGGCTGCGCCGGCGGCCGGCCCTGCAGCGGATGCATTGGGCGTGGCGGCGCGGTCGAAGAACCCGCGTTCGATCTCGCTCAACTGGGCGCGAATGCCCAGATCTACGCTTCCCGCCTTGCTTTCGACGACGCAATCGCCGAGCAACATGCCTTCCTCGGCGACCACGAAGGGCCTGATCGCCAGATTGGGTAAGTGCGCGATGGTTTCAGTCCAAAGATCGGCCTCTTTGGCGGGCACACGGATACGGATCTCCGACGTGGCCGCCAACTGCCCCAGCGCAACACGCACCGCGCCAGTAAGAAGGAGCGGATCCATCTGCGCCTCGCGGCGCAGAATGCGCGCCGCCACGGCCAGAGCCAGGCGAACCACCTCTTGCTCGACGGCCTGGAGATACCGGTCGCGGTCGCGCGTAAAACCCTCCATCACGTCGGAGATTTGCCGGCGCCGGTGCTCGGCCTCGGCTGCCGCCGATGGAGCCATAGCCTCGCGTTCGGTGCGGCGTCCCTCCTCGCGGCCGCGCTCGCGACCCGCTTCAAAGGCGCGACGGGCTTCTTCGGCAAGCCGCTGTTCGAATTCCGCGCTGGTGGCGAGCCCTGCCTTTGGATCGGCGATCTCCTCTACCCGGACGAGATCCTCATCGGCCTCGGCCCAACCGTCCCAGGCGGGCACGGAAGGCGTGCCGGGACATACGGGATACTCGAAGCATTCCACCACTCTGTCCCCTACGCCTCTTGACTCGGATGCCGTTGCCGGTTGCAAATTCGCCTCTCTCCGCTTTCTCTCTGGGCCCCGTTTCATGAACTTCCTGCGACCTTGCCGCATGGCCACCGGGGCCGTCTATACACGTTGCCTGGCCGTAACTTCTCTGGAGTTTCAGCCGCCCAGTTGCCGCAACCGCCATGCCGTTGTTTCGCCGCTGCCGATCCTGCGGCGGCAATCCGCTAAGCCATCATCTCGTCGCCGGTTTCTAGTTTCAGAACGACTTTGCCCTCCGCCTCGAGGCGGCGCGCGAGGCTCAAGATCTCCTGCTGCGCCTGAGCCACTTCGCGCGAGCGAACCGGGCCCAGCACCTCCATGTCTTCCTTCAGCATCTCGACCGCGCGCGAACTCATGGCTTTGAAGATCTGCGCGCGCAGATCCTCGTTGGCGCCGCGCAGGGCCAGAGCCAGTTGCCGCTTGTCGACGCCGGATACGATCTCGCGAATCGAGGCCGGCGGCACGGTAATCAGATCCTCGAAGGTGAACATCAGGTTTCGAATGCTCAAAGCCAGCTCCGGCGCATCCTCTTCGATGGTCTCGAGAATCTTCTTCGCCTCCTCGGCGTTGAGCCGATTCAGGAGATCCGCGACGGCCTTGAAGCCGGAGTAGCTGCGGCGCGCCGTATCGCCCACGCTCTCCAAGCGGCGATGAAGAATCAGGGCCACCTTCTGCGCCATTTCAGGAGAGAATTGCCGCATCTCGGCCAGCCGCTGCACGGCGACGACCTTGTGATCCTCGCTCAGGTTGTCGAGCACCGTCGAGGCGCGTCGCGGGTCAAGATGGGCCAGCACCAGCGCGATGGTCTGCGGATGTTCGGAGTCGAGGAGCTTGCCCAGCTGCTGCGGATCGGTGCGCTGCAGTTTGGCCAAATTGCCCTGCGCCTCCTCCTGCGAACGACGCATCAGGGTGAGCAGGTCTTCGGCTCGATCCTTGCCGAAGGTATCGACCAGTAATCGCCGGGCATAATCCAGCCCGCCGTGCACGATGAAGTGATGGGTATCGAGAAGTTGCCAAAACTCTTCGAGCACCTCGCCGGAGACCTCTGGCGTAATCCCGCGAAGATCGGCCAGCTCCTCGGTGATGCGCTGCACGTCCGGTTCCGGGAGCGCGCGCAGTACCTCCTTGGCCAGCTCTTCGCCTACGGCCACCATCAGGATCGCCGCCTTGCGCACCCCGGAGAGATTCCCCGATTGACGCCGCCGCGCCGGTCCGCTTTCGTTTCCCTGCTCTGCCAAGGCCCGTTCCTCTCTCGCTCTCTGGAGGCTACCGCGGTTCTCCAGGCTTCATTTCGCCCGGACCCGGTCGTGCTCGTCCCATTTCCGGCCCGGCAATTTCCGGTCCGTCAATCCGAGTGAATCCAACTCTGCAACAGCCGCGAGCTCTGCGTGGGTTCGCGTTTCAAATGCTCCGACACCTGTGTGAAGATCTCCTGCGACCGCAAACGCTCGGGATCGACCTCCGCCGGCTCCGGCGGGCTGAGCGGAACCTGCGCAGGGGCAGCCGCAGGCAACTCCCGGCGCGCAGTCTTCGCGCTTCCTGCTGTCGCCAGCGCCCCGCCGGCGCGGCGGATCGCGGGCCGAACGCCGAAGGCCACCACCACCAAAAGGCCTAGCAGCAATGCGGCATACTTGATCAGATTCGGCGAGTTTTCCGCGGTGCGCAGCGATTGCTCGGCAAGAGTTGCCGGGGGCTGAGGACGATTGCCGTCGAAGGCCAGGTCCTCGACCGTAACCAGGTCGCCGCGCGTAGTATCGAATCCCACCGACGCCTCCGCCAGGGCGGTCAGATTGCGCAGCTCATCGGCCGAACGCGGCTGCCAGACCGCCGCATGGCTCTTGGTGGCCGGCTGCATCAGACGGTCGTTAACGACAATGGCCGCGGTCAGCCTGCGTATGCGGCCCGGATTGTTCAACAACATGGCGCACGGTCTTCGAAACTCCGTAGGTTCCGGACTCGGTTTTGGCCGATTGCGGAGCAGAAGTTTCATGCGGATAGACGGGAACCGCCTGCGTATTGGGGGCATTCGAGGCCGCGCCGGGAACTCCGGCTGCAACCGGCTGCGCGCCCGTGGTCTGCTCGGTGCGCTCGAGAGCCAACGTGACCGACTTCGAGGGATCGTAGCTCTCGTCGGTCTCTTCAGAGGCTTCGGCGTCGTAATCGAGGGTCACCGAGGCGCGCACGTTGCCTGCGCCGGTCACCGGCTCGAGAGTTGCAATGAGCTTGTCTTCGAGAGCCTGCTCGGCACTCAACTGAAGGGCCTCCGGCGTCTTTGGACCCAGGGGCAGATTCCCCGCCGCGTCAACCAGCGCCACGCGGTCCGGCAACAGCCCGTTGAACGGCCGAAGCCACCAGATTGCGGATGGCTTCCGGCTCGCCGTCGGCCAGCGTGCGGTGGCGCAGCTTGAGCACCACGGCCGCCTTGGCCGGGCGGTCCTGGTCGCGAAAGAGGGAGTCATGCGGCATGACCAGATGCACGCGCGCCGAAGAGACGTCGGATAAGGTCCCGATGGTGTGCTCGAGCTCGCCCTCGAGAGCACGCTGGTAGTTCACCTGTTCGTCGAACTCCGATCCCACCCAGTTGGGCTTGTCGAAGATCTCGAATCCCAGCCGTCCGCTTTTGATGCCGCCTTTGGCCGCGGCGGCCAGCCGGGCCTTGTCGAGTAGTGCCGCGGGAACCAGGATGCCCGAGCCGTCGCTCGATGGTTCGAAGGGAATCTGCGCCTGCGCCAGGACCTGCTCGAGCTGCCGCGCATCGTCGGGATCGAGGCCGGCGTAGAGGGTGCGCCAGTCGGGCCGCAGGCCGTACCAGGTGAGGCCGCCCAGCAGGGCTAGAAGCAGCACGATCGATGCCAGTGCCCAACCGCGCTGCGCGGGAGCCATCTCGGCCCAGCGCACCCTCGCCAGGCCCCATAGCCCAGACCATTTCCCGCCTTTCTGCAGGTGCCCAACCGCCGGCGGCGTCTTTTCCAACTGTGTTCCCGTGGCCATGATTTTCAGCTACTAGCTGCTAGCTCCTAGCTTCTAGCTTTCTTCCAACCGCCAAGTGAGACTTCGCGCTTCCCGAAAAGGCCAGGAGTGCGAGGCGAGAAGCAATAAGCTGCCTTTAAAACTGCATACCCATCACGCTCTGGTAGGCCTGAATGGCTTTGTTGTGCACCGCCAGTGTCAGCTCGAAGGCCATATTCGCCTTCTGGGTGGCGATCATGGCCTGGTGCACGTCCACGCCGGAGCCGGTCATGAGGCCGGTGACAGCCGCGTGCGCCTGCGTCTCCAGTTGATTGACCTGCCCCACGGCATCGCTGATCAAATCCGCGAAAGGGGAGGATGCGGTGGGCCCGGCGGCCGGCGCCGCGAGCGCAGTGGTCGCGTTCGCGGTCGCACCCGCCGCTCCCGGCGCCGATAGGATGGAATTCACTGCTGCCAGCATGATGCACCCCCTGAGATCATCTGCAATTTCTCTCGCCCCAACATCTCCCGCCCCAACTGCTCGCACCTATGCGCCGGATCAGGACTTGGCAATCTCCAACGCCGAAGTAATCATGCCTTTTTCCGCCTGCACCGCGGCGCCGTTCAATCCGTATGCACGAGTCGCCCCCATCAAATCCACCATCTCTGTGAGGGGATTAATGTCGGGATAGGAGACGTAGCCATCCGGCCCCGCGTCGGGATGCCCGGGATCGTAGCGCTTGAGGGGCGGCGAAGGATCTTGAACGACCGCCGAGATGCGCACGCCGGGAGCCACTTCCGCATGGCCTGGGAGCGCGGGCTTATGAATTCCCAGGGCGTTTGGCCGAGGGTTCGCTGCCGTGGCTGCGGTCATCGAATCGAGAAAGCCAGGATCGCCTTGATTGGCGGCGAAGACCACTTCCTGGCGGTGGTAGGGTCCGCCAGTGGCCGTGCGCGTGGTCTCAGCGTTGGCCATATTGGCGGCTACGACTTCGGCGCGCATGCGCTCGGCTTCCATCGCGCCACCCGAGGTTTCCATCAT
>CAVXOO010000099.1:0-3136 GCA_963762945.1 uncultured Acidobacteriaceae bacterium
CGTCCGCGGCAACGCGGCGTCTAGAGGAATGACCGCATAGAACAGAATTCGGCTTACGGGTTCTCTTGTCAGAAAACGACAGCCCCGGTTGGGTGAACTCCCGGCCGGGGCTGGCCATTTTTAGCGGGGTTAGCGGTGTTAGCGGAGTTAGCGGAGCTAGGATCAGGCGCGCGCTATCCGGTTCTCTACTTCGAATTCCAGTTATTCAGCACGCGCTCTCAGTGAATCGACTCGAGAATGCCAGCGGCGCGGTTGAGCGCCTCGGTGAGAACCTGCAACTGCTCGGCGGCCAGGTTTCGGTCCTGAGCGCTGATGGCCTCGTTGACGCCAGGCAACACGACGGCCGAGTAGCCGGTGAACTCTCCGGGCGCAAAGATGGTGTGCCGGAACCAGGGACGACGGGGCAGGCCGGCGTCAGAGAGCAGCGCGGTCTCAGTTTGGCGCAGGGCGAGATTCAGCGCGGCCAGATCGCCTGAAGGCGCGGATTGGCGGGCGAAGGCGCGCTGCGCCGCCGCGGAAAAGCGCGCGGCGCCAGCCTGGGCGGGAGCAAAGTCGAGCGTGCCGAGTCCGGCATCGGAGGCGCGGGCCTTCGAAGCTTCGAGATAGGCGGAGATTTCGCGCGCGTAGGCCACGTAATCCAGGGGCAGCACGTCGGCATCGGCCATGCGCATGGCCTCAAGGCCGAGCACGCGCGCCATCTCCTGCAAATAGAGAAAATGCGGATCGGCATTCGCGGTGAACCACGCGAAGTCGTCGAAGGCCGAGTGATAGACGCCGTAAGGGCCGCTGGACTCGATGTCGGTGGAGGGCACGCCGGCGTGCTGCAGGAAGGGCGTGAAATCCGAGCCGGAACCGAGGTCGCCCACGTGCACCTCTTCTCCCGCGATGGGCGGCGCATTCGATCGCCCCTCCTCGTTTTCTTTAGCGGGATTGCTGCGCCACGCCATGTACACCGTGCCGCCGAGCGGGCTGGGAACGGAACGCGCGATGCCGCGCAGGAATTCCTTGAGCGAAGGCACGGCGTTGGCGGTGAACTGCGAGCCTGAAACCGCAACGTCGACATTGAAGTAGGCCACGGCGCGATCGAGCGTGCTGCCCTGCTGCTCCACCCATTCCGTGGACCCGATGAGGCCATACTCTTCCGCGTCCCAACTCGCGAAGACGATGGTGCGTTTGGGACGCCAGCCCTGGCGCAGAAGCGCGCCGATGCCATGCGCAGCTTCAAGCATGGAAGCAGTGCCGCTGGAGGGATCGACTGCGCCATAGACCCACGCGTCGCGGTGATTGCCGACGATCACCCATGCGTCCGGCTCCTCTGCGCCTTGGATCTTGCCGATCACATCCCAAATTGTGCGGCGCTGATAGTCCTGCTGGGAGACAAGGTGGACGCTGACGCCGCCGGGCCCCAGATGATAGTGGAAGGGCAACGCGCCCTGCCAGCTTTCCGGCACGCCTGGGCCTTTGAGCGCGGCGAGAATCGGCGCGGCATCGTGATAGCTGATGGGAATCGAGATGATATGCGGGATATTGCCGCCGGGGCCATCGGGATGCGCGATGCGGGCCGAATCAGCAAGATCGGGCGTAGAGGCGACGCCGGGAGTTTCAGGATCGCCGGGATATTTGAAGAGATACTGCACCGATCCGCGCTGCACGCCGGTCTCAGGCCGCCATGGGCCCATCGGCCAGGGATCGCCTTTGGCGTAGCCGTCGTCCTGCGGATCGGAGTAGAGGAGCACTCCGGCTGCGCCGTGCAGTTCGGCGAGATACACTTTGACGCCGCGAAAATTCAAGCCGTAACGGCAGATGACGATTTTGCCATGCAGATCGATGTGGCGCGCCGCCAGCTCATTGAAGTCGTCCTGGCGGCCGTAGTTCGCGTACACCACCTGGCCGGTTACGTCGCCCGAGCCGGATGAGCCGTTGAAGGGCATCACCACGCGGGGATCGTCCGCGGCCGCATCGCCCGCGAGGTGCTCGCGCGTAGGGCCGCTCATCAGCAGATGGCCGCTATTGTCCCAGGCTTCGACGCGCACGACTTTCGGCTGATTGAGCAAGACACGATAAGGAACGATCTCGACTTCGAAGCCGTCGGCGCGGAGCTTGCTGGCCACGTATTCCGCAGTCTTGCGATCCTCGGGCGTCGAGGCCAGATGCGGCTCGGCGGTGAGGGTTTTCAGCTCTTCGCCCGCGAGCTTGGCGTCGGGAACCGCGAGGAATTTTTGCTCGAACCCGGCTTCGGCGCTGAAGTCGGCGTAACCGAGCGAGGTGGGCTGCGGCGCCTGTGCGGAGAGCGGGTTGGGGGGCAGCGTGAAAACCGCAAAACAGAACGAGAATGCAAGCGCGTTGCGTAGACTCATCGATTCAGTCCTCAGTAGGCAAAACCAGAACAAAAAGGATGAGCGTCGTCCCTACGGGACTTCAGTTCTGGTATTGCGCTTGATTCCCCACGCTGAAGCGCGGGGCTAACGAACTTTGCGCCTCCGGCGCGGGGGCCCGGCTCACGCGACGGGCTGAGCGCAATGCGCGCAGCGCCTGGCGGCCAGCGGAATCTCGCTGAGGCACTCGGGGCACGGCTTGGTCACGGGCGCGGGCGGCGCCTGCTTATTGATTTTCTTCACCATGTATCGCATCGGCAACACGATGGCAAAGTAAATGGATGCGGCTACCAGCAAAAAGTTGATGAGCGAGTTCAGCAGCTTGCCAATGTGGATTTCACCCGGCGCAATGTAGTTGGCCGGCAGCGGATTCGGCGGCGGCGCAACGTGGTGCAGCACCGGAACGTGAATCACCAAAGAAGAAAAGTCGGGCGCGCCGACCAGAGCGGCGATCGTTGGCGTGATGACATCGGCGGTGACGGATGCAGTGATCGCGCCGAACGCCGCGCCGATAATGACGGCGACTGCAAGGTCGACCACATTTCCGCGCAGAATGAAATCCCGAAACCCTTTGAGCATCACAGCCTCCTTGCGTGATTCAGCACGTGCCGCAGGCAAAAACGGAGAGTTCGCGCCGAGAGTTGCCCGGCACGACTGTCTCAGCCCATGCTACACGCCAGCACGTGGCCGATTGAACTGGCTGGATCGGTGACAATCTCGGTCGGCGCGCCTTTCGACCGGCGTCTCTACGGCACGGCCAG
>CAVXOO010000100.1:0-3114 GCA_963762945.1 uncultured Acidobacteriaceae bacterium
TAGAACTCTGCGGAGGGCCGGACGGTCAGATGGGACCCTCTCTCACGAACATTGCCATACCGTCCGAGCCGCGAGTGGCTGGTGGACTGCCACCATTGCACAGATCTACGATGGCCAACTTGGCAGTGCAAGAAGCGGAACCGTATTGTCGATAAAACGCAGTCAAATGAGTGGTACAATTACAACAACCTGTGTCAATGCCAAGTTTGCGGATAGCAATAGGCAGCGGGTTAAGGTAGGCAAAAACATGGCGATTGCTTAGTCGAGATTCTGCATCAGAATGTTTTCGAGGTTAGGGCTCACGCTTCCAGTTGTGTTTTCGTAATTGGGGCTGAAGGCGATCTCAACCTTGTGATCCTGGAGGCAAGTGTTCGAATACTGAATGTTGGTGACGACTCCGCCGCGATCGGAACCGGATTTGATGCGGATGCCGGTGGAGTTGCTGTCGGCCGTGTTGTTGACGGAGCTGCCCGCGCTGGCAATGCCGTTGCCGGAAAGCGTGTTGCTGTCGAAGAGCACATTGCTCACGCCCGCCTGCGTGTAGCTGCCGATGGACTCACCGTGTCCTGCGAACATGCGGTTTTGCGTGACGGAGATATTTGCGGAAGGCGCGGTGTTCGGTGCGCCCACTGCCACGTTGTCATCGCCGTCGGATATCCAGGACCGCGTAATAGTGAAGTTAGTGGCATTGTCGGGATCGATGCCGTCAGTGTTACGCGCGCTCGTCGGCGTGATGATCTTGATATCCCAGGCGGTGAAGTTCGAAACCGCTCCGGTAGTGGAAACGTGAAAGAGCGGCGAGTTGCGCAGGGTGATCTTGTAGAGCGTGATGTTGCTCGTGCCCGTATCCAACTGGATGAAGCGCGGATTCTGCTGATTGCCGCCGCTGTTGGCGATCAACGAGAGTCCCCACCAGCTCTGGCCCGCGAAGCTCGCGGGGAAGGCATTGATCAGCGCATCGCCGCCTCGGCCGTCGAGCTTGCCGAAGCCCATCACGGCGGCGTTCGTCGAGGTGCGGGGAATGTCGATGAGCGGCAGGCAACTCGAAGTTGCGCTCGAACTGTTCACGGTGCCGCAAGTGTGCGTGCCGGAAACTTTGTCGTAATCCTGTACGTTGCGCGAGAAGAACAGCACTACGCCGGGATCGACGAGCAGAGTAACGCTGGCGGGCATTGACAGCGGTCCGCTGAGGAATGCGTCGTTGCTGGCGCTGCCCACCGAAAGTTCAACGGCCTGGCCGGTTCCGGCGCAGCTGTTGAGCGCCGTCTGGATGCGCGCGCCGTCGGGATTGGTCACCGTGGCATCGACGGAGGTTGGAATGTCATCGTTCACCATGACGAGATCTGCGTTGAGCACCGCGCAAGCCGATGGGAAGGAAGGTTCGGTGACGGTGCGGCTATCGCCAGTGGCGACATACTGCAGAACCGTGAATGCGGCCGAGGCGCTGGACGCCGCGTAGGTGTTGGCAACGCCGGCGTAGTTAGCGGCGATCAAGTAGTTGCCGGGAGCCAGGCCCGAGAGGCTGACCATTGCAACACCAGATGCGTTCAACGTCGGCATTGCCGAATAGACCACTGTTGTGCCCAAAAGAGCGAGCGAGCTGACGGTGACGGAAACCGGACTGCCGCTCGGCGAGGCGATGCCAGTGACGGAAACCGTAAATACGGTTTCGGTGCCGCTGGCCGCGAATGGTACTGAGACAGGCCCGGCGAGCGCGGTTGCAGTTGGACCTGCGGGCACGATGTCGCTGAAGGTGACGAAGCCGATTGTGGGGGCGGCAAGGAAGGAAAGCGTATCAGTATAAGCGGTGCCTGGGTTTTCGAGAGAAGTGGAGGAGAGCACAGCCGAAAGCGGACAAGCCTGGCCTGCGGCAATGGCGCTGGAGCTGCCGATCGTGCATCCCGTGGCTGCAATCGCAAAGGCCGCCGGCGCGGTCTGCGCCGTTCCCGTAGCCGCCAGGTTACCGACATTGGTCAAGGTCCCGCCGATGCTCGTCAACGGCGTCGCTGTGGAGCCGTAGGATCCGGTGTTGCGGACCACCTGCACAATACTTGAATTCCGCGCATCGGCATCATAGACGTTACCCAGGCCGTTCACATGACTGGTGGGGATTGGAGTCAGAGACGGGGTGACAGTGCCATCATATGTTGAACAGATGACATTCTTACTGCACAGAACACTATGGCTTGCAGATCCAAGCATTACTGGCTAATGTTTAATAGGAGGTTTGTAGATCATCTGAAGCTGAATTGATATGGTCAGGCTTGCGACATAAGCATTGCCGGTTGCTGTTCACAGCCAAACTGAAATTGCGAAGTCCGTGGAATTGTTGACTGCCGCATCGACGGAGCGCATGAGTTTGGGACGGGGTTTGCGAACTGGATATCGTCTACAGCAGCATCCGGCGGCAGATCCAGGCCATGGCGCGTGGCCAGATCCCGCGACAGGTAGTATATAAATTATATAGTATCATGACCTTTTCTTAGTCAATGGCCAGCTTCATAAACTTGCGGATGCATCATCATACACATTGCCAGGTATGTTATCCATAGAATTGGGGGCGGGGGCAGGGTGATTATCACGGTGTTGTTGTCTCAGTCCAAGAGCAGTAGGGTTGTGAGATGGATTTAAACATCCATGTGCTGGCTGCATACACATTGCCGGTTCATTGATGTGATGTGATGTGGCGGCGACATATTTTGTTGACAAAGGCATCGGCGGCAATGGGGTTGTTGATCTTCTTGGTTGTGGTGGGACAATCGCCGCCGCAGGGCACGCTGTTTCGGGAACCGTGTTATAGGTCAACATTGACCTCTGCTGTTGGCGATCGGAGATGGGGCCAGTAATGGCGACAGGGACATCTGTGTTGCGGAGGGTGCTGGTATCGGTGACTGGATCATCTGTTGTTGCCATTGAGTTATAAGCTAGTGATGTAGACTGCAATCGGGTCAACACATTGTTACTATACGCCGATGTGTTAGAGTGGTGTCTCAAAATCGGGTTGGGGCGGAAAACTGCCGAATTGGTGGATCCCGCTGTCAATTTTGTGAACAATGAATCCGGTGTGATGATATGAAATTTAAGCTTAAGTAAAAATACAATAACAAGCCCCCC
>CAVXOO010000101.1:0-6421 GCA_963762945.1 uncultured Acidobacteriaceae bacterium
TGTTGAACGGCCGCGACGCAGTGGCCCACCATGATCTGGCTTGGCTTGAGCATCTTCTAGGAGACGATGCAGCTGCCGCGCGAGACTGGAAAGAAGCGGCCGAGATCGACCCGGATAATGCGGCGTTTCATCTTAGCTACGGAATGTTCTTGGAAGAGAGCGGTTCTCGTGAGGCTGCACGGGCGCAGTATGAAACAGCGATTGAGTTAGCGCCGTCGGTGGTGGATTCGCCCTTCTTTATGCGGTATCGAAGCCGGTCACCGGAGGCCGCGGATTCAGTCGTGAAAGAAGCGATAGCCAGGCTGGAAGCCGAACTCGCGCGGGGCAATGACCCGATTCTGGAAGCGAGGTTGGGCAAACTCTATCTCTTTGCGGGAGACTCGGGGCGAGCGGAGAAAATGTTGACGGATGCCGCGCGCCAGCTGCCTGATTTGCCGCTGGTATGGTTCAACCTGGGTGAGCTTTACGAGGCGCGTGGCGACCACGAGCAAGCGCGGACCTGCTACGAGAAAGCCCGCGCAATTGACGGCTCTTTGGCTGGGCCCTATCTGCGACTGGGCGAACTGAGCCTTGGGGCGGGCAACAAAGAAGGTGCGGCCCATAACCTGAATCTGGCAGTGCAACGATGGCAACGCATTAACCCGATTACCTCGGCCCACAACAACCGCCTCTATGATGGACCTCGGCAGACGATCGACGACCTGCTACCCACGACGCTGGTCTGGTACATCTCGCCGTGCGAGGCATCCGAGGCATGGAGCGCGCTTTCGCAGATATACCCCCAAAACGCTGGATACGCACAAAGGACCAGAACGTGCGAAGAGCTTCCCTCCCCGCATGGGGAACTTCAATGAGGACGAAGATTATGTTTAGTGCCAGGACAAGTGAGTTCCGCAGCTACACGACATGGATATCGCGTACAACATTTGTTGTCGCGTTTACGCTCGCACTCTCCATTTGCCAGGCTGGCCGCTGCCAATCCACGAGCGCCGAGCCAACGTCTCACTCGCTGAACCTGGACGATGTTAGCGATGAGGTTGTTATACCGTCCTGGCGACTGATCGGCCTCTTCCATTTGGAGCCTCCCGCTAGCAACAGCGCCTCCACAGATCCGAATGGCTTTCAGCAGGATTACCTGGCGAAGCGCGGATACCCGGAGCAGGCATTAACTGCGCAAAACGCGGAAGCTCTCTGCAGCAGCCGGAAGATTTGCCAATGGTATTCGGCACATGGCGCAGCAATTCCCCTATATACCCTCAGCCGCGGGAATGCACCAGCGGTAGCGTATGCCCTTGCACAACTGACATGTGCGCACAATATCGATCTCGTGCTTGAGTTTGATGCCAGCGAAGAAATTGCGGTATGGCTGAATGGCAAGTTGCTGCGGATGAATTCCCCGGCAAGGAGCGGTGGAACAGCAATTAAGTACTTGAACGTCGAGGCAGTCCATTTACTCAAGGGCGACAATACCCTCCTGATTAAATCGGACAGAGTCAAGGAGGGTACGCAATGGGCGGTCATGGCGAGTTTGCTGCCTATGCCGCTGGCTCAGGAAAAAGCGATTGATATGAACTATGGTTATTTCATAGAAAGCCGCATTCTGAAGCCCAGAGAGCCCCTAATAATCGATGCTCCGCCACTTTGCGGGCATTTAGAATCTGCTGTTACCGTCTATGATCGGAACGATCATGCAATTGTGACGCAAAAGAGCGCCGGCTTCCCAGTCACGGTTGAAACAGGGCATCTTCAACCAGGATATTACCGGGCAAGCATGAATATATCCGGCGTAACCATTGAAGACGAGTTCTATATTGGAGATCCTGACAGCGTGTACAAACAGCTTCTGAGCCTCAAGGCCAAAACTGATGCGTCAAATCCACTCGCAGCCCTTATCGATCCCATCATTCAAAGATACGCCATCCTCACCTCGCAGCAGTATTCTCGCCCCGCCCAGGCCGACTGGCAAAAGAAGCTTCTGCTGGTTCTGAAAGACGGCTCCGAGTACGCCAGCGACGGCTATAGTGCACGCACCGCGCGATCGCCCGGGTTTCATCTTCGCGAATATCAGTCGGCGATCGATCACACTACGCAATACTTTTTATATTACGTTCCGCGAACTCGTGCAGCGAATATGCCGCTCGTGATAGAAATGCCCTACGTGGTGAGGTCGGAGCGTCCATTTCTAGAGAGCGCACTTGCGATTGGATGGCCAAAGGCTCTCGATGACCTCAAGCGAGCTGCGGACAAGAGCGGATTATCGGTAGCCGTGATATATGGCCGGGGAGCCGTAAGTGATGCCCCAATTGGCGAGGCAGATGCATTTGAGGCCATCAACGATATTCTCAGCCATTACTCGATAGATCGCCAGAAGATTTATCTCTTTGGAACCAGCGCAGGCGGTTATCGAGCGCTCATGTTGGCTGAGCATTACCCGGATGTATTCGCGGGAGTTGGCGTTTATGGCGCTGGGATGGGCGTGACTTGGCTGGGACACCCTTTGGGATACCAAGACCTTCATACCGGCGTATTCTCGCAGGTCAACAGTCTGTTCTTCGGTCCCCGTTCATCTCCTTGAAGGCGAGTTCGACTACGAACCGCCAAGGGACATTTTGAACGCATTTTTCAATGATCTGAAGAAGATCAGTCCGTCGTCGGAAATGACAGTAGTCAAAGACGGAATGCATGGCACGAGCGACGCGGAAAGGCTGCTCTTTCCCTGGCTTTCGCAGTTTGAAACTAGCAAAATGAAAGACCACTTTGACGACGACCTAAAGCAGGCTATATCAAAGGGCCATTGAGTGATTCAATTATTCATGGTCGAAATGTGGAGGAGGCAAGCCACGATAACCGAGACGATGTCCCGCCTATCCAGGACTCGACGCTTTTCGTTGGGCTGCGAAGCGGCGTGCTCAATCGCTTCTCCCTTTTCGCGATTCCCGTCGCGGACGCCACCATTGCCAGAGGCCGAGCGCAATCGCGGACAGACCAAGCCGTTGCCATAGAGACATGCCCGACCAAACGTCCACAACGACCGCCGGGAGCACCATTAACAGCATGACGACGCCCAGGATGCCCCCGATGCGCCGAAGGGCATCGGCAGGCTTCGCGATGCCCAGCATGAGGCCGAAGGCGGTCAGAATGAGCGCGATCATCATTGCGACCGATCCCGCGAGGGCCACCCACCCCTCTATGAAGTTCGACCCGTTCATGGTGCCACGCTCCCTCCCCTGAAGATGCGTTATCGTTTTCCGCCAAAACAGCCGCGCTCTGTATCGGCGAGAATTCCCGTGCCATCGAATTGAATTTCGGTTGGTTCCCCTCCTGCGGCGAAGTAGGCCGCCCAGAACGCCTGGACCGCCTCCTTGCGCTCGGCCGTGAGCGGGGCGAAGTCGCTGCTTTCAAGGCGACCAAGACAGAGCGACACGCCTTGCAGCGTGAATTCATGCTGTTCGCGGAGGCGCGTGGCGAGCTCACGGGCGCGCGCCAGACTCGTGAGCGAGCCAGCCGAGACAAAACGGTAGGTGCCATCGTCTTCGAGGAAGTCGCTCACGACGATGAGCCGCTGTTCACTCCCCTTGGGGATCGCGGCGAATTCCTGGCGGGCAACGTCGAGCGAGCCCAGGATGTCCGTCCTCATTTGGTGCGGGTCGAGCGAAGCTTTCCATGAATCGAATTGCTTCCGAGCCCGCTCCTGAAACCGGCGTAGGTCGGAATCGTACGTTTCGCGCTCGGTGGGCGCGGAGAGGCGCAGGATGCGTCCACCGGCATCATTGGCGGCATCGCTTGTGATGGGGATAAGCACCAACTGGTCCCCGCGCTGCATATGGACAATCTGGTGCTGGACGGCATCGAGCGCGGCCTTTTCCGCACGGGGCGTGATGCTGAGGCTGGTGTCGATGACGTCCACAGTTGCTTGCGGAACGCGCTGGGAGCAGGCCGCAAGCAGAGAGAGTGCGGCGATGGCGGCGTACTGTACACAGCGAATCGAGGTCATGAGGGATCTCCTTTCGATAAGAGGCGTGGTTGTGGCGCGCGCAGTTCACGCGTCGGAGGCGCGTCGGGAATGACTGCGAACCTTGTGGCCTCCTGCGCAAGGTAGTGCTCGTGGCTCGGATGGTGACGGCGGTGGTTGAAGTACACGAAGAGCGCCGTCCCCACAATCACGGGAATGCCGACAAGCTCCGGAATCAACGCGACGGGAAGGAGGAACGCGAGTGGGACCGCACACACGCCGCCAATGGCGCTCTTCCGCACGACCGAGGCGAATGTTTCCTGGCGCGCCCCATTCAGCCGCCCACGATCATAGAATTGGGTGAAGATCGCACCCCATTCCTGGAACTCCGCTTGTTTTCGTTTGTCGAATTCGGCGAGTTGTTCCTGCTTGGCTTGAACGTCGCGGGCAAGCTGGATTTCGGCGGTGCGGAGCGTTTCGAACCGCTCGCGAACCCGCCGCCATGTCCCGGCGCGCCACACGGCCGTCCATGCGTAATGCAGCGCGGTGGCACCGATGATCGGCGTGGCGAGCGTGACGAAGATGTAGAAGACCGACGCGAGTACCGGATGCGCTGCGAGAAACTGGCCCAGGGGATTTCCGGCAAGGACGGCGGCGAATCTTAGCTGATAGCCGCGCAAGAGGCCCCAGACCATGAGGCTCACGACGCCCACGGCCCCGGCAGCGACGGCCGTCAGCCGTTTGGGCCACGAGTCCTCTGCATCTATATAGAGGAGACGGGTCAGCTCAAAATAGGCGGTGCAGAGTGCCGCGAAGCCCGCAGCGGCGAGGAATTGGAGCGCTGGGTTAGCGATGTTCAGAATATCCATCGTTGGCGCAAGGAAGAGCGTATCGAGCACGAGCGCAAAGAGCGCGAAGGCCGCCATGAGGATTGCCTGGAAGTAAGGCGGCGCGGTATCGCCGAGTTCCTTACGGATGCGGAGCCAGAGAGCCTCGGCCTCGGGCCTCTCCTTGCGCACCTGCTGGAGCTTCGCCTCCAAAGCGTGGAGCGCGCGTAAGGGTTCCTGTTTCTCCTCCGAGGCTTCCTGGATGAGCCGCGCTTCGATTTCTTTGAGGGCCGATTCACGATTGACGCCATGTGCGCCAAGGTAAAAAGCCAATGCGTCTAGCCGCCGCGGCTTCAGATTCTCCTTACTCCGATTGCGAGTGGACGCTTTCATGAATTCCTCCGTTGAGTATGAAAAGAGGAGTTGCCGTGTACGGACAACTCCTCCGTGATTACTGCGCTTCGAGCACTTTGCGGGCCTGAGTCAGTTTGGCAAGCTCGCGCTCTTCTTGGGCAAGTTCCTTGCGCATCTCGGCAACGCGTTGTTCCTGCTTGTCGAGCTGTTCGAGGACGACCTCAACCGGGGTTTTCTTGATCCAGGGCTTGCGGCCCGATTGCTCGGGTGCGGGTGCTGCTTTCTGCGGTGTCATAACTCCTCCTTAGGGTTATGGGTTGGTTGTGAAAGAACTCAAGCGCCTGCTACGGGAGCAGGCGCAGGACAGCGCGCATGTTGGCGAGCTCGCGTTCGAAGCCGTCCAGGCCTCCAAGCGCGGCCCGGTGACGACCGGCGTCGAGATCGTCCGAGACGGTCGCGAGTCGGGCGAGAAGTACACCGTTGATTTCCTGTGCCCGCCGGAGGATGCGCGCACGGAATGCGGCGTCATCGTCAGGCGGCAGTTTCTGAGGATGCTGATTGCTCATGGGTGCCTTCCGTAGTTGGGGGTGTAAGTTGTGGTTGGGATTCAGGAGCAGGCAGATTCTCTTGCTTCAAGAGTGCCGCCTGCCCGTCGAGCCAGGTTTCGAGTTTCCGGATGGCATCCTTCAGCTCGGCGAGGCCGATCTGGGTATAGCGGTCGCCCACGACCTGCGCACGCCGCTGATGATCGTCCGTACGAAGATCACGCAAGCGCTCGAGGACGACACGAACGTCGCCGCCCGGCGCTCGGCGCTCGAAAGGGCGACCGCCGAGATCGACCGGGCGGCGGTCACCATCGCCGCGATCCTGCGGGTCTCCAGGGTGGAGAACGAAGCGCGAAAAAACAGTTTCAAGGAGTTTGATCTCGGCGCGGTCTGCACCGAGATCGTCGACTTTTACGAGCCGCTCGCAGAGGCGAAATCCATCGCAATCACGGCCGAGGTCGCTGGTCCCGCGCTCATGCGCGGCGACGCGGACTTGATGCGCGGGAGGCGCTGTCCAATCTGGTCGACAATGCGATCAAGTTCAGCCCGACGGGCGGCAGGGTGCGGGTCGAGGTGGACACGGTCGAGGGCCTGCCGCGCGTGTCGGTCAGCGACTCCCGGCTGCGGCGTTCCGCCTCAGGATCGCGCCCGGATCTTCCGCCGGTTCGTTCGCGGGGAGCGGTCCGAAACGGTCCCCGGCAATGGTCTCGGACTGAGCATCGCCGAGACGATCGCCGCCCTGC
>CAVXOO010000102.1:0-9091 GCA_963762945.1 uncultured Acidobacteriaceae bacterium
TTCTGGGCGCGGCGCAATGCCAGCGAACCAGCCCACTGGATCGATGCCGGGGATCTGGTGGCAGGCGAGCAGATCGAGACGCAGGACGGGCGCTGGCTCACAATCGAATCCGTCGTGGCCCTCGACAAACCCGCCGTCGTGTACAATTTCACAGTTGCCGATGACCACGACTACTTCGTCGGCCAACAAGGTCTGCTGGTACACAATGACTACCGAGATACCTTCTTTGAGGCCAATCCGGAATTAGAGGGCGAAGTGGTGGTTCATCACGCGATTGAACAGCAGGTCCTGAATAATTATCCCGGCCTCTTTACAGAAGATGAGATTAACGCTCTTGATAACCTTCGTGGAATCCCTTACGAATACAATAACTCAGTCCATTTGAGTGACATTCGTAAGGCGTGGAATCAGTTTTACAAAGATAATCCCTATCCGAATGCCACAAGGCGTCAGCTCTTTGGGAAGAGAGCCGCTATTGACAAGAGATACGGGTGTTACTTCGTGCCGTAGAGAAAGGGGACCGAAATGAACTATTACGTTCTCGAGCCAGAAGTCGCCGGAATGATTGGGCCGAAGACTGTTTTTATTGATCGAACGTCCCGTCCTCCGCTGATGGAAAGATTTAACTACGAGTTCAACGGTTGGCTAGGCGATCCTCTTTTGGAGTCAATATGCAGTTATATCGTCACCGAATCTTTGAAAGACAAGTTTCTCGCATCGCAGGCCACAGGGGTTATGTTTGGGCCAGTTGAGATTACTACATCTGGAGAATTCGACGACTGGCAGGCACTTACGCCGGATCGCCATTTGCCTCGGTTCGTTTGGCTGAAGGTGAACGGCGTGGCAGGTAGCGATGATTTTGGATATACGTCCAAATATGGAACGTTCTTGGTTGTGTCGGAGTGCATACTCGATTTACTCCTAGGGTCCGGTATGTCTTACTGCGATATCGCCGATTTTGATTCATGGAAGGGAAGAAGATGCGCCAGATTTCGCCGTTGGAAATAGACGTGACCTTCACTCTTTAGTTAGTTGCGGTTCCGACATTGCAGTCGGTGCTACGTACCGAGCGAAGACCGAATGACAAGTGAACGGCAATTTCGGTTTTTTGCGTTGGTTTCGTCCCTTCTCGCCTTCGCGCTGAACCATTCGGGCCCCGCCAACGGCGTCACCACGCAGTACCTGGTAGACGATCTTTCGCTGACCGGCTATCCGCAGGTGGTCGCGGAGCTGGTCAATGGCCAGGCGGTGCGCACTTACACCTACGGCCTGGAGCGGATCAGCGAGCTGCAGAGCGTGAACAACACGCCCAGGGCCAGTTTCTACCAGTACGACGGCCGAGGCACGGTGCGCATGCTCACCGACTCGAACGGCAAGGTCACCGACACCTACGCGTACGACGCCTTCGGCAACCTGATCGCCCAGACGGGCACAACTCCCAACGCCTATCTCTACCGCGGCGAGCGCTTCGATACGGACCTCGGCCTCTATTACCTGCGCGCCCGCTGGTATAACCCGGCCACCGGCCGCTTCATGACGCGCGATCCGTACGAGGGCTCGATCTACGACCCGGCCTCGTCCGCCCATCGCGACAATTTGCTCTCGACGTTTCGGGCGGCATGCGAAAGCCGCGCCTATGTGTTCCGGAGTCACCGGCCGCGCGCCACGGCAACTCTGCCGCGGCTGGTTGGCCGCGGACGAAGAGTTGCCCGGCTTTCGGACGCGCGTCTGGGGTCCGTTAACTTACCCTAGCGCGCTGCCTCGGCGGGCGCGCTCAACTGCTGGCGCAGGCTGCCGGCAAGATCGGCTACCGTGCGCAGCCGGTCGGCCACCGCGGCCGGCACACCGGCGCCGTTCAACGCCAACTGGGAGTGCAGCAGCAGGCCGGCGACCGTGGTCTTCAACTCGGTCTCAATGGCCGCGGTGGCGGCGCGGCGGGCCAGGGACTGCTCGCGCTCGCGGCGGCTGAGGGCGGCGCGAATCTCCCGCACCAGGCGCGAAGCGCCCGAGACGGCGAAGTTGATCTGCATGGGAATGGCCAGGCCGGCCAGTTCGCAGATCTTCTCGGCGGCCGCCGGATCGCACTCGGCCAGGGTTTCATCGATGACCACGGCCAGATACTCGCGACGCCGCAGTGCAGCCAGCGCCGCCTTGCGCCCCTCGGCCACTTCGACTTCCATGCTCAGTTGCGCTCCCACTACCGTGGCGCAGTTCTGGGCGCCTTCAATTCCCGTCACCATTAGAATGCTCATGTTCTGCTCCCCCGATTTTGAATACCAGTTGTCGGTTGTCAGTTGTCAGTTGTCGGTGGCCGGCTCTTAGCTTTTAGCTTTCAGCTATTAGCTGTTTGCTGTTCGCTGTTAGCGGTGAACCCTGGCCGGTAGCCGGATTCTTTCCCGTGCGGGCTGCTGGGGGGCAGGACCACGGATCGCACCGGCAAGGATGAAGCTAAAAGCTAACAGCCAATAGCTGCTTCTCACTCGCCGTGCAGCGGGTCGGCGATGCCATACTCTTTGAGCTTGCGATAGAGCGTGGTCTTGCCGATGCCAAGGAGTTTTGCGGCCTGCAGCTTGTCGCCGTTCAGGGTACGGATGGCGCCCAGGATGGCCTCGCGCTCGAGATCGGCCAGCGTCTTCAGCTCTGGCTGAGCGGCGGCCTCGGCGCTCTGGCCCGCAGCCACGGCCGCATGCCGCGCCTCGAGGCCCCTCTGCTGGAGCTGCGTGGGTAGGTCACCCAGGTGCAGCACCGGCCCGGAAGACATGGCGCAGGCCCGCTCGATGGCGTTCTCGAGCTCGCGCACGTTGCCCGGCCAGTCGTGGCGCATCATAGTGCGCAGCACTTCATCGGAGAGCGTGAACTTGCGATTGTGCTCGCGGCTGATGCGATCGAGAAAGTGCGCGGCCAGCAGCGGTATGTCTTCGCGGCGGTCGCGGAGCGACGGCAGGCGGAGGTTGACCACATTCAGCCGGTAAAAGAGATCCTTGCGGAAGCTGCCCTTCTCGACCATGGTGGCCAGATCGCGGTTAGTGGCGGCCACGATGCGCGCCTTGATGGGCACGCGATGCGTAGCGCCCACCGGCCGAACCTCTTTCTCCTGCAGGGCGCGCAGGAGCTTGGCCTGGAGGTCGAGCGAGAGCTCGCCGATCTCGTCGAGAAAAACCGTGCCGCCCTCGGCCGAGACCAGCAAACCGTCCTTGGACCGGTTGGCCCCGGTGAAGGCGCCCCGAACGTAGCCGAACAATTCGCTCTCGATCAGCGTGGGCACGATTGACCCGCAGTCAACAGGCAGGAAAGGCTTCTCGGCGTTGGGGCCGTAGGCGTGGATGGTGTGCGCCACCAGCTCCTTGCCGGTTCCGCTCTCGCCCAGGATGAGCACCGGGTGCGTGCTCTGGGCGACTTTGGAAAGAATGCGGTAGATCTTCTCCATCTCCGCCGAGCGGCCGATCATCGAGCCCAGGCCTTCTGAGAGGCGCAGCCTTTCGCGCAACTGGCGGGCCGCGGTGTCGGTCGAGTGGTTTAGGGCGGCGCGATCGAGCACCGTTGAAAGCTCGTCCATGGCAAAGGGCTTGGTCAGATAGTCGGAGGCGCCGCAGCGCATGGCTTCGACGGCCGCGTTCACCGAGCTGGTCGCGGTCATGGCGATGACCGAGGTCTCGGGATAGAGCAGCTTGACCTCGGAGACCATCTCCAGGCCTTCGTTCGACCCCGCGGGCAGATTGACCAGCAGGATGTCGGCGGTGTGGCCGCGCAAAAGGCTGCGCGCCTGGGCCAGATCGCCCGTGCTTTCGACGGCGTAGCCTAAGCTGGCTGCGATCTCGGCGCAGGCCGAGCGAACCGCCGCGTCGGCGTCCACCACCAGAAGGTGCAACCGGACGGCCGGCTCGGCGAGTTGTGGCATGAACTCCATGGCCCGTGTGTTGAAGACTGTTTCCAGCATTGTAGTCGCCTCTCGCGTGGTTGGAACAACGTAAAGTTTCGAAAGACAGCTTTCAGCTTTTAGCTTTTCGCTGTCCGCTCTTGCCTGCTCCCTATTGCCTACTCCCTATTCCCTGTTTTCCGCACCGGGAGCTCGAGGGTGAAGCAGGCTCCGCCCTGAGGACGGTTGCTGGCGTCGATGCGTCCGCCGGCGCCTTCGACGATCGAGCGCACGATGGCCAGGCCCAGGCCGCGGCGGCTCTGCGGCCAGCTGCTCGCCGCCGCTGGCTTTGTGCCCGAGGTGTATCCGGAGGTGAAGATCTTCTCCAGAGCCTCTTCCGGGATGCCCGGCCCATTGTCCTCGACCGTGAGCGCCAGGCACGGCGCAGCCCCTGCGAGGGTCTCGATCTCGTGCAGGCCGATGTGAATGCGGCGGCCCTGGGTTGTGGCTCCGCCCATGGCTTCGGCGGCGTTCTTCACCAGATTGACCAGCAGCCGGGTCAGATCCTCGCCGGTCAGGCGGAGTGCCTGGGCGCCGCCATCGGTCTCGACGGTCAAGGCAATCGAGGGTCCGGCCAGCGCCGCGAGCAGATTGCGGTTGGCGATGAGCTCGGCGGCCAGGTTCGAGACCGGCAAAGCGGGTAGCATATCCCAGTGCCGGTTCCCATCCTCCATGCTCGCCGAGTTGGCGCGGGCCCGGTTTAGGATGGCACCCGGCCCGGAGACTTTCCATGAATCGCTTTGGGCGCCTGCGGCGGGCTGCGGAGCGGTCTTCGTAGCCGTGGATCCGGGGCTCGCCAGTGCGGTTCTGGGTCCGGCATTGGCCTCGAGCAGGTTGTCGAATACGCCTTCCGGGAGCGCGTTCGCATCGAGCGCCACCAGTCTCTCCACCAGGCGACGGCTGGCTGTTGCTACCAGCCGCAGTTCCTGTGCGTAATGCGTAAAGGCGCTTCCCAGTACTCCGGGCTCGTCCAGCAGATCGCAGTAGAGCGCCAGCGCCGTGACCATGTTGCGCGCATCGTGGGCCACCTCGGAGAGGCTCTCGCCCCGGCCACGTGACGCAGCCAGGGTTTCGACGACCTTTTCCACCCGCCTGCGCTCGACGCCATTCCAGGTGCTCTTTGACCTGGCAGTGATGATCTTCTGTGCCGATTGCTGCATATGCCGGTTCCTTTCAAAGGCAGTTGTCAGTGGACAGTGAACAGTGGTCAGTGATCAGTTCGTAATTCCCAGTTCGCCGTTCCCTGTTCCCTATTCCCTGTTTCTTGTCTTTCCCGTTCCCAATTCCGTCGTGAAGCCGTGGGTTTTGTCCTGTTTCTATACACGTCGCGTGCCAAACTTGAACACAAAAGCTAAGTTCCTGATAAGGGAAGGGATGGCGGACCTCTTTGGGAGGGGTTAGCGGATAGTGCACTTGGGCCGGGGTCCCGAAATGGAACTAAGCGGTAGACATGAGTCGGTTTATGCCATTCTTTTTCAATGACTTGCCTGGTCTTTCCTCTTCCGGGAGATCCATTTCGGCGATTCCCGTTCTGGAATGGACGCCTCCCACCCCGCCACTGACCGGTTCCCGTTCTCGTACAATTCCCTTATGCACGCCTATCCTCCCGTTTTGCGCCCCTCGCTCTCCTCTTTGCGTCCCGGCGGCCGTAGCCCCAGCCAGCTCCGTCCCCTCACCCTCACGCCGGGCTTCGTGCAGACCGCCGAAGGCTCGGTCCTGATCTCGCTCGGCAACACCCGGGTGCTCACCTGCGCGACCATTGAGCAGGGCGTCCCCGGCTGGATGCGCAACTCCGGGCGCGGCTGGGTCACGGCGGAATATTCCATGCTGCCCCGCTCCACAGTCACCCGGACACCGAGAGAAAGTGAGCGCGGCAAGATCGGCGGGCGCACCCATGAAATTCAGCGTCTGATCGGCCGGAGCCTGCGCTCAGTTGTCGACATGAGCGCTCTCGGTGAAAGAACCGTCATTCTCGACTGCGACGTGATCCAGGCCGACGGCGGCACGCGCACCGCGGCCATTACCGGCGCGGCGGTAGCCCTGGCCCTGGCGCTCAATGCGCTGGTCAAGGCGGGAACTCTCAAGGCCTCGCCCATGAAACAACTGGTGGCGGCCACCTCGGTGGGCATTGTGGACGGCCAGGCGCTGCTCGATCTCTGCTACGAGGAGGACTCGCAAGCCGAAGTCGATATGAACGTCGTCATGACCGCCGACGGGGGACTGATCGAGACCCAGGCCACGGCGGAAAAAGGTTCCTTCTCGCGGGCGCAACTGAATGGGCTGATCGATCTGGCCGAGTCGGGACTCAAGGAGATCTTCGCCGCGCAAAGGGGCGTGCTTTCAAATGCAGGGACTGAGGGACCAAGGGACTAAGGCTCGAAGAGACCACGCCGCCAAAATCTTCTCCGCCTTCGGACCTGTCTCTCACGCACTCATTTGCCGCTTCACATCGCTGCGTCTCGATCCACGAGCCACGATTCATGACAAGGAATTTGTTGCATCAATACCTTCCGTAGCTGAATCATCCTCTGGAGAGTTGCTGAGCGTGCCCAAGAGGCCGCCAAAGAAGGTCTTTCATGCCTGCCCGTAAAAAATCTGCCGATCGCGACGCCTCGCTCCGGCTACACCTTCTCGAACTCCTCGCCGGCGGCCACGCGCACGCCGCCTTCGACGCGGCCGTCAAGAATCTTCCCGTAGCTTTGCGCGGCAAGCGGCCCAGGGGCGCGGAGCACTCTCCGTGGGAGGTGCTGGAACACGTGCGCATCGCCCAGTGGGACATCCTTGAGTTCTCGCGCAACGTCAAGCACCAATCCCCGGCCTGGCCCAGCGGCTATTGGCCGGCCACGCCCGCGCCGCCCGACGAGAAAGCATGGGACAAGAGCGTGCGCGCCTTTCGCCGCGACCTCAAGAAGATGTGCGCTCTGGTTGCCGGCCCCGCTACCGATCTTTACGCGCGCATTCCCCACGGCGACGGACAGACCCTGCTTCGGGAGATCCTTCTCGCCGCCGACCACAACGCCTACCACCTCGGCGAACTGGTGCTGGTGCGCCGGTTGCTGGGAGCGTGGTAAAGGCAGGGAATAGGGAGTAGCCAGTAGGGAGTAGAAAAGCGCCCTGCCCATCGAAGCGTTCCAGTGCCGAGTGCCGAGTCCCGAGTCCCTAGTCCCTAGTCCCTATTGCCTATTCCCTGCTCCCTGTTCGGGCCGCCGTTCCCGAATCACTATCGCAGCCTGTGTGGGAAGTTGGGACGAACTCCAGATACTGAGATGCGGTTTCGGCTTTTTCCCGGAGTGGTTCGTCTAGGAGAATAGCGGTGGCGATCCGATTCCCTTTCAACTCTTCGCCGCGGAGCATGAAGTTCTATGAAAACGAAGAGCAAGACGCTTCAATGGGAGATCTCTGGACGGATCGTCCTGGCAGTGTTTCTGTTGGCAGCCGCGCCCGGCGCGCGCGCCCAGGCCGTGCACTATCTGGGCACGATCGCCGCCATAAACGGCGACACGCTGACGGTGAAGACCGACGCGGGCGACACGCACCCGGTCGAAGTTCCCTCGACCGCCGTTCTCAAGCGCATCGCGCCCGGCGAGAAGGACCTGACCAAGGCCGCGCCGCTGGACTTCGCGAGCCTCGCCGTGGGCGATCGCGTGCTGGTCACGCTCGACCCCAACTTTACCGGTGCACCGCCGCACGCGGCGCGCATCGTCGCCATCAAGCAGGCCGACGTAACCAGTTTGCTGGCAGCCGAGAATGCCGCCTGGAATCAGGGCGTGCACGGCCTGGTGAAGAGCGTCGACGCCGCCTCGGGTGTCATCGTAGTGACCACGCGCATGGGCCTCGCGACCAAAGACGTCACCGTCAACACCACAGCGGGCACGGCGCTCAAACGCTACGCGCCCGGTTCGGTGCGCTTCGATCAGGCGCAACCAGCGCCCATCGCCGCCATTGAGCCCGGCGACCAGTTATGGGCGCGCGGAGCGAAGAGCGCCGACGGCAGCGCGATTGCGGCCGACGGTGTGGTTTCGGGCAGCTTCCGCAGCATTCCCGGAACCGTGATCTCGATCGACGCGGCCGCTTCCACGCTGACAGTGAAGGACCTCGCGACCAAGAAGCCGGTGACGGTGCGCATTACCGCCGACGCCGAGTTGCGGCGCCTCAATGACACTGTGGCAGCCATCATTGCCGCCCGGCTCAAGGGCACTCCAATGGGCGCAGGCGGTCGCGGCGCTCCGAATGGAGCAGGCGGCGGAGGGCAGCGAAATTGGAACCAGGGCGGCGGCGCGGGCCCGCCACGGATGGATCTTGAGACCGTTCTCGAACGCGCACCAAAAATTCAACTGGACACTCTCAAAAAAGGCGACGCGGTGATGATCGTGGCTGCGGAAGATGCCTCGGGGCTGAGCGCGATCAAGCTGCTGGCCGGGGTCGAGCCGCTGCTCGAAGCTCCGGAGGCGCAGAATCTGCTCTCCAATTGGAGCCTCAGCTCGGGCGAATCCGAAGCGGCGCAGTGAGAAAGACAAAGCGGAGCTAGCGGAGTTAGCGGAGTTGGGCCGGAGCCGCCAGCTCTCGAGTTTTACGTGAGCGGCGGGGCGGCGATGACGGCGTCGAATTTTCACCGATAGGCAAGCGAGGGAATCTTGTATTCGAAGTCATACTTCTTCAGGGCAACGTTGTTTTCAGCGGCTCTCTACTTCAGCGCCACGACGGCCAGTGCGCAAACCGCACCCGCCGCCGCTCCCGAAGCCGCGCCCGCACGATCGACACCTGCCCCGGCCCAGACGGCCCCGGCCACGGCTGCTCCGGTCGCGACAGCCCCGGCCACGGCCGGGGTTTTGCGCGGCCACATCTTCGACCCCACCGGCGCGCTCATTCCCGGGGCGCAGATCACCGTAACCACCACCAAGGGCGCGGCCGTGGGAACCGCGACTGCCGGCGCATCCGGAACCTACGCGGTGCGCGGACTTGGCCCCGGCACCTACATCGTCCAGGTCACATTTACCGGCTTCGCGCCGTTTGTCTCCGCGCCCATCGATCTGGCCGCCGGACAAACCAAGAGCGTAGACGTGAAGATGGCAGTCGAGGCCACCGAGCAGCAGGTGGTGGTGACCGACGAGGGCGGGCCCACGGTGAGCACCGATGCAGCAAGACCAACCGAACCAGTACATGCAAAAGATCAGA
>CAVXOO010000103.1:0-11164 GCA_963762945.1 uncultured Acidobacteriaceae bacterium
TCAACGATTGCTCGCGCAACCGCATTGTTGGCGTGCTGGAAGTGCCTGCGCGCAAGAAGCAACACCCGGCGGCGCAGATTGTTTTTGTCGATACGCCCGGCGTGCACCGGCCGGCCTCGCAGCTTGACCGCCGCATGTTGCAGGAGGTGCACGAGGCCCTGGAATCGCGCGACCTGGTGCTGGTGCTGGTGGATGTGACGCGAAGACTTCGGCCGACCGAATCAGCTTCTCCGAAAGGTAAGAGCGCCCCCGGCGCCGCCCACGGCGCCGCCGCAGACGCGTCGAACGAAAATGAATTTCTTTTCTCGCTGATTCGCAAGCTCGATTGTCCGGTGTTTCTCGTGCTCACGAAAATCGATCTCATACGCAAGGACGAGCTTTTGCCGATGATCGAATCGCTCACAAAGCAACACAACTTTGCGCAGGTGATTCCGGTAAGCGCGCGCAAACGCGACGGCCTCGACGTGCTGGTGCGCAAAATCGTCGATGTGCTCCCCACCGGCGAGCGTTATTTTCCCAAAGACCAGTACACCGACCAGCCCATCCGCTTCATGGTTGCCGAGCTCATCCGCGAAAGCATTCTTACTGAGACCGGCGAAGAAGTTCCTTACGCCGCGGCCGTGGTGATTGAGCGCTTTGAAGAACCGGAAGGGCAGCCGAGGCCGGGCACGAAACCGCTGACGCGAATCAACGCAGCAATTTACTGCGAGCGCACCGGGCAAAAGGCAATTCTGATCGGCAAAGGCGGATCGAAGCTGAAGGAGATCGGAACCGCCGCGCGCCGCAAGATCGAATCGCTGCTGGGCACGCGGGTCTATCTGGAAGTCTACGTGATCGTCGAGCCCGGCTGGCGCGAGTCGAATGCGTTTATCGAGTCCCTCGACTGGCGCAACCAACTGGAAAAGCTGGCCACGAAACAAGGCGGGGAAGACGAGAAGTAACACCAGACCGAGCGAGAGACCAGTCTAGCGCCACCATCAGCGCAGAATCTTGAAGCCACCAGGAGCCGGCTCAGGCGCGCCGAAATCGGAATCGAAGCCAAGATGCAGTTTGGCTGCTTCCGACATGCGGCTCTTATCCCACGGCGGATCGAAAACCACTTCAACCTTGACCTCGCGCACCTCAGGCAATGTGGCGAGTTTCCGCTCAACCTCAGCTTTGATCACGTCGGACATGCTGCAGCCGGGAGCGGTCAGCGTCATGCGCACTTCGATACGCTTGCCGCCTTCGACATCGGCGGCAGTGGCCGCGTAGATCAGGCCCAGATCGACAATGTTGACCGGAATTTCGGGGTCGCGCACGGTCTTCAACTGCTTCCAGATCATCTCCTCGCGGAAAGTCTCGGAAGCCGCTGCGGCGCTCGGGTTGGAAGCAAAATCGGCTGCCATTATGACTCGGTCGAGATGGGTTCTTGTTTCTTTTCGTCGGCGAGCGCCGATTGCAGCGTGTGCCAGGCCAGCGTCGCACATTTCACGCGCGCGGGAAACTTCGAGACGCCGCCGAATACAGCCATCTTGCCAAGTTCCTCGGGTTTAGCGGCTTCGTCTTTGCCGGTGACGAGGTTGTGGAATTGCTCGAAGAGCTTGACGGCTTCGGCTTTGGTTTTGCCCTTCACCATCTGCGTCATCATCGAGGCGGAGGCGCGCGAGATGGCGCACCCGGAACCCTGAAATCCGATCTCCTTGATGGCATCGCCGTCCATATCGATGAAGATCGAACATCGATCGCCGCACAGCGGGTTGTAACCCTCGGCCTCGTGATTTGCCGACGTAAGACGGCGAAAATTCCGCGGCGCCTTGCTGTGTTCCAAAATCACTTCCTGATAAAGATCACCCAACTCCGCCGTCATGCGAATACCTCGTGCGCCTTCTGCAACCCCTCGACCAGCGCGTCAATCTCTTCGCGCGTGTTGTACACGGCAAAGGATGCGCGCGCGGTGGCGGGAATTCCGAATCGATCCATCACCGGCTGCGCGCAGTGGTGGCCGGTGCGGATAGCAACGCCTTCGCGATCGAGAATCGTGCCCAGATCGTGAGGATGCACGCCGTCCATCACAAACGAGAGCACGCCAGCGCGCTCCGGCGCAGTTCCGATCAGGCGTATGCCGGGCAACGCGCCCACTCTTTCCGTGGCGTAGTCCAGCAAATCTTGCTCGTGCGCGGCAATGTTTTCCATTCCCAACTTGCCGATGTATTCAAGCGCCGCGCCCAGCGCGATAGCGCCGGCAATGTCGGGCGTGCCCGCCTCAAATTTGAAAGGCAGATCGTTGTAGGTCGTCTTCTCGAAAGTGACGGAGCTGATCATATCGCCGCCGCCCTGGTAAGGAGGCATGGCCTCAAGCAGCGCGCGCTTGCCGTAAAGCACGCCGATGCCCGTGGGCCCATAAACCTTGTGCCCCGAGAATGCGTAGAAGTCGCAATCGAGCGCTTGCACATCGACAGCGAAGTGCGGGACTGCCTGCGCGCCGTCCACAAGCACGGGCACGCCCTGGCTGTGCGCGAGCTCAATCATCTTGCGCAACGGCGTCACCGTTCCGAGTGCGTTTGAAAGCTGCGTAACGGCGACGAGCTTGGTGCGCGGGCCGATTAGCTTTGCAAACTCGTCGAGTTCGAGCTCGCCGCGATCGTCGATCGGCGCAACGCGCAGATGCGCGCCCTTTTCCTCGCAGAGAATCTGCCACGGCACAATGTTCGAGTGGTGCTCCATGGCCGTAATCAGGATTTCGTCGCCCGCGCCGACATGCGTGCGGCCGTAGCTCTGCGCCACGAGATTGATGGCTTCCGTAGCTCCGCGCACAAAGATGATTTCGCGCCGGTCGGCGGCATGGATGAAGCGCCGCACGGTTTCGCGCGCGGCGTCGTGCGCTTCCGTAGCGCGCATGCTCAGCGCGTGCACGCCGCGATGAATGTTGGCGTTCAAGTGTTCGTAATAATGCGTGATCGCGTCAATCACAACGCGCGGCTTTTGCGAGGTGGCCGCGTTGTCCAGATAGACCAGCGGCTTGCCGTAAATGCGCTCGGCGAGAATGGGAAAATCCGCGCGAATCTTCGCAAGTTCGAGCCCCGTGAAGCCGCCAGGCGCACTCTGGCCGTGCAACGGCTCGTGAGCCACGGTTTGGGTGACAACCGTCATCCCGCTTCCTCCCAGTTTTGCAATTCTTCTTCGCCTGTTGCGGCGGGCGCAGCTGCCTTTACGGCGCTCGTCAGCTCCTGCAGCCGTTCCCGGATAAGTCTTTCAGCGAAGTCGCGCGCCGCGGATGCCCTCATGCGGTCAAGGCACTCGGCTGCGAAGGCGTAGAGCAGCAAGTTCCGCGCTTCGGCCTCGGCAATGCCGCGCGCGCGTAGATAGAAAAGCTGGTTTTCGTCGATCTGTCCGATCGTCGCGCCGTGCGTGCACTTCACGTCGTCGGCGTAGATTTCAAGCTGCGGCTTGGTGTCGATGCGCGCGTTGTCCGAGAGCAGCAGATTGCGATTGGTCTGCTTGGCGTCCGTCTTCTGCGCGTCCTTGTGAACCACGATGCGGCCATGAAAGACGCCGCGCGCGCTGTCGGCGAGAATCCCGTTATAAAACTGCCGGCTATTCGAATTCGGACGCGCGTGCTCGACCAACATGAAGTTGTCAATATGTTGGCCGCCGGCGCTATGTTGGCCACTGGCGCCGTGTTGGCCGCCCGCGCCGACAAACAGTCCGTTGATCAGGCACTCCGCGCCTTCGCCGTTCAGTACGGGGTGCACGTTGTTCCGCACTAGGCCCCCGCCCAAAAGTATCGAATGCGAATCGACCTGGGCGCTGCGCGACTGCTCGATGCGCAGCGTGGAGACGTTGAAGGAGGCCAGATTCTCGCGCTCTACGAGAAAGTGCGAAATGATGGCGTCTTGGCCGGCCGCAAGCTCGGTGACGGCATTTGAAAATGCGGCTTCACTGCCGAGCGAAACGTAGTCTTCGACGATCGCAGCCTGGCTCGCGTCCTCGGCGATGATGAGCGTGCGCGGATGCGTCGCGATTTGAGCGCCCGCGCCGGCAGAAACGTACAGCAGATGAATCGGCTGCTCCAGCACCACGCCGCGGCGGATGCGCAGATACGCGCCATCTTCCCACAGCGCCGTGTTCAGTGCGGTAAAAACGTCGCGGCCCATATCGGCATAGCGGCCGAGGTGTTGCTCAATGCCTTCGGGAGCGCAGCCTTCGCGGCCGCAGTCGATGGCCGTGGCCAGCGAGCACACCAGCAGGCCACCCGGCAGATTGCTGAATTCGGAAAGCTCCGGCGCAAAGTGACCGTTCACGAAAACCAATTGGCAGATAGCGCCGGGCACGCGATAGGCCTCAAGCTGCGCAGCCGAAACCTCGACTTCGCCCTTGGCCGCGCGGCGGAACGGCGTCTTTGCGAGCGTCGCAAGATTGGTGAAGCGCCAATCCTCGGCGTGCGTCGAAGGAAATCCCTTGGCGCTGAAACGCGCCCATCCGTCCTCGCGGAGCTGCTGCAGCCACACCGGCTCGCGTTCTACGCCCTGCGCGCGCACCACTTCACAGGCTTCGAAATATTTTTCCAACTGCGGGGTTGTCGTCGCCATCGTTCTCTCGTTTCCCATTGCTCTTGCTACGGTTTTCATGCCGGCAGCGCCTGTTGCACATCGGCTTCTGTCGAGCTGTATCCCTTTTCTTCAAGCTCCAGCGCCAGTTCCGGTCCGCCCGAGCGCACAATCTTTCCATCCACCAGCACGTGCACAAAGTCCGTCGCGATGTAATCGAGCAAACGCTGGTAGTGCGTGATCACCAGGAACGAACGATCGGGGCTACGCATCGCGTTCACGCCCTGGGCCACGATGCGCAAAGCATCGATATCGAGACCCGAATCCGTCTCGTCGAGAATCGCCAGCTTGGGCTCGAGCATGGAAAGCTGCAAAATCTCGTTGCGCTTCTTCTCGCCGCCGGAAAAGCCTTCGTTGACGGAGCGGTTCATAAACTTCTCGTCCATTTCGAGCAGCTTCATCCGCTCCTTGTAGAGAGGCAGAAAATCCATCGCGTCCAGCTCGTCCTCGCCGTGGTATTTGCGGACCGCGTTCATCGCCGAGCGCAAAAAATACGCGTTGCCGATGCCCGGAATCTCCACCGGATACTGGAAGGCCAGAAACACGCCCTCGCAGGCGGCCTCTTCGGGCTCCATTTCAAGCAGGTCCTTGCCATTGAACAGAACGCGGCCGCCCGTAACCTCATAGGCGCTGCGCCGCGCCAGCACCGCCGCCAACGTGCTCTTGCCTGAGCCGTTGGGGCCCATGATGGAATGCACTTCGCCCGCATTCACCGTCAAATTCACGCCTTTCAGAATCTCGTGTCCATCGACCGAGGCGTGCAGATCCTGAATTTCTAACAATGCCATCGCTTCTTCTCTCTCCGTTCGTTGGCTAACTTGCTAACTCGCAAACCTGCGAAGCAGGCTAACTCGCTGCTTTACCCCACGCTGCCTTCCAGGCTCACGCCCAGCAGCTTCTGCGCTTCCACGGCAAACTCCATGGGCAGCTCCTTGAAAACGGTCTTGCAAAATCCGTTCACGATCATCGAAACCGCGTCCTCAGTCTTGATCCCGCGCTGGCGCAGATAAAACAACTGATCCTCGCCAATCTTTGAAGTGGACGCCTCGTGCTCCATGCGCGCGGTCGAATTGCGCACATCAATATATGGGAACGTATGCGCGCCGCACTTGTCGCCGATCAGCAGCGAATCGCATTGCGTGTAGTTGCGCGCGCCCGTTGCGCCCTTCATGATCTTCACCTGGCCGCGATAGGTGTTCTGTCCGTAACCGGCCGAGATGCCCTTGGCGACGATCGTCGAACGCGTGTTCTTGCCGATGTGAATCATCTTCGTGCCGGTATCGGCCTGCTGGTGGTTGTTGGTCAGTGCCACGGAGTAGAACTCGCCCACCGAATTGTCGCCCAGCAGAATGCAGCTCGGGTATTTCCAGGTGATCGCCGAGCCGGTTTCGACCTGCGTCCAGGAGATCTTCGAGTTGCGCCCCGCGCACTTGCCGCGCTTGGTTACGAAGTTGTAGATGCCGCCGCGGCCTTCCTTGTCGCCGGGGTACCAGTTCTGCACGGTCGAGTATTTGATCTGCGCGTTGTCGAGCGCGATCAGCTCCACCACCGCCGCGTGCAACTGGTTGGTGTCGCGAATCGGCGCCGTGCAACCTTCGAGATAGCTCACCTGCGCGCCTTCGTCGGCCACAATCAGGGTGCGCTCAAACTGGCCCGTCTCCGCGGCGTTGATGCGGAAATAGGTCGAAAGCTCCATCGGGCAGCGCACGCCTTTCGGCACGTAGACAAACGAGCCGTCGGTGAAGACCGCAGCGTTGAGCGCGGCGTAAAAGTTGTCCGTTTGCGGCACCACCGTGCCCAGGTACTTCTTGATGAGCTCGGGATGGTTCTTGACCGCCTCAGAGAACGAACAAAAGATGACGCCCATCTCGGCCAGCTTGTCTTTGAACGTCGTCGCCACGGAAACCGAGTCGAAAACCGCGTCCACAGCCACGCCGGACATGCGCTTCTGCTCGTCGAGCGGAATGCCGAGCTTGGCGTAGGTCTTCAGCAACTCGGGATCGACCTGATTCAAGCTGTCGAGCGAGGGCTTCTGCTTGGGCGCGGAGTAATACACGATCTCCTGAAAATCGATCGGCGCGATCTTGAGGTTAGCCCACTTGGGCGCGCCCTCTTCGCGTGCCAATTGGAAAAAGTAGCGCAACGCGTTCAGCCGCCACTCCAGCATGAACTCGGGCTCGCCTTTGCGCGCCGAAATCAGGCGCACAATCTCTTCGTTCAGCCCCTTGGGCACGCGGTCTTCGTCGATCTCGGTGACAAAGCCCCACTTATAGTCCTGTGCAGCCAGATCGCGAATCGTATCAACACTCGAACTCATTTGACCTCCGCCGGATTCGGCGCTCAGAAGGATTTTTGAGCCGTCCGCCTTTTATGATGCGTTTTGGCGTCTGCGGCTCTCGGCCCCGCCGGGAAACACCGGTCGGAATCCCTCTATATAGGACTATTTTAGTCCTATATCCAATTTGAGTCTACCCCGAGGGGCTCTTTCTTTTCAAGAGCGCCAGAAAAACCTAGATTTTTAACGATTTTCCTCAAAGAGGCAGAGAGACACTGCCAAGTAGATGATTTAGATAGGTATAGGTTGCAGGAAATATGCCGGAATCTGCCTTAGTGGGGCTGGTTGCGCCGGTGCGGTCCGGGCTGGCGAACGCGGCTGGCTTCAAAGCTCACGATCTTCCACACCCCCTGGGCATTGCGCACATAGATCCGCGTATAGCGAAATTCGCCCGTCACCTGGCCGTCCTGTGTGTTGGCCTGGACGCTGGTCAGCGACGTGACCACGGCAGTGCCTCCGTAAAAACGCACTTTTCGGTCGATTACGTTGAGCGAGGTGATACGAAAGCGGCCGGAGCGCAGGCTTTCGAGCGCTTCGTCGCGCGATTGCAGGATTCCGTTGGGTGTGATGGCCATATAGTCGTCGGCCAGCAGGGAATCCATGGTTTTGACGTCGCCGCTCAAAACGGCAGTGCGCCACTGGTCCTCAAGCTGGTCGATCTCGTGGCGGCCTTCGTGTTTCTGCGCAATTGAAAACCCGCCGGCAGAGAGGGGAACAGCGCCGCCCACGAATAGGAGTATCGCGGCCATGGCCCACCGGCGATGCGGCCGGCGAAAGCGAATGGGGCTCAATGCGACTTTCGATGAACCCGGCATACGCGTCCACAGTACGACTGAAACAGTACGCAGGTCAAATGGAAATCTCATAAATACGCAACGCAGCTCCCAACGCGGAACCTTGGTTGCTATTCCGAACCCTGCAGTTGGACGGAAATGGAGAGGAAAAGGGCAGCGGAAGGCAAAAATCGTGGATCGTGAACCGTGGGCCGCAGGCCAAAGGCCGACCCGCCAACTCGCGACGTCGCGCCCGCGACGCGAGCTCGCCAAATCGCTGATACGCTGACCTGCCGTCTCTTACGCGTGAATGCGATCGAGCGCCGCGGCAAACTCCGGCAGCACAATCGTCTGCTCGCGATCCGGGCCGGTCGAGATCATGCCGATTCTGGCCCCGCTCTCGCGCTCTTGAAACGCGAGATAGTCTTGCGCGGCCTTGGGCAGCTTGTCGTACTCGGTAATGCCTTCTGTTCAACTCGTGCCAGCCCTTGAGCGTGGTGTAAATGGGCTTGATGGCCTCGAGCCCCCGCACGTCGGCGGGAACTTCGTCCGTAACTTTACCGTCGATCTCGTAGCCGGTGCAGATGGGAATCTCTGCAAGCTCGTCGAGCACGTCGAGCTTGGTCACCACCAGCCATTCCGCGCTGTTCACCTGGTTCGAGTAGCGCAGCATGGGAATATCCAGCCAGCCGCAGCGGCGCGGACGCCCGGTGACTGCGCCGTACTCGTTGCCGCGCGCGCGGAGCTGGTCGCCGATGGCGTCATGAATCTCGCTGGGAAACGGTCCGCCGCCCACGCGGGTCACGTAAGCCTTGGTCACCGAAATCACGGTGCCGATATTCGCGGGTCCCACGCCGGTCCCGGTCGATGCCCCGCCGGCAGTGGCCGAAGACGATGTCACATAAGGATAGGTTCCGTGATCGATGTCGAGCATCGTCCCCTGCGCGCCCTCAAACATCACGCTGCCGCCCTCGGCCAGAATGCCGTTCAGCAGGCGGCCGGTATCGGTCACCAGCGGCCGGATGCGCTCCGCCGCCGCGGCGTACTCGTCGTACATCTTCGCGGGATCTAGCGGGGCCGGACCCGTCTGCGGGCCGAAGAGCGCCTGGGCAATCTCGTTTTTCTCCTCGCAGGCCGCTTCAATGTGCGTCTTAAGCAGCGCAGTGTTCAGCAGGTCCACAACGCGCAGGCCACTGCGCGCCATCTTGTCTTCGTAAGCCGGTCCAATGCCCTTGCTCGTGGTGCCGATCTTCTGCCGTCCCGGCGCGGTTTCCGCGGCCAGCTCGATCATGCGGTGGTAAGGCAAAATCACCTGCGCGCGGTTTGAAACGAACAAGCGCCCGTCGATGTCGAGGCCGGTTTTGCGCACGCGGTCGATCTCGTCCAGAAAATAAATCGGGTCCAGCACCACGCCGTTGCCGATCACGCCTTTGCAATTGGGGCGAATCACGCCGCAGGGAATCAGCTGCAGCACGAACTTGTGCTCGCCGATAATGACGGTGTGCCCGGCGTTATGCCCGCCGGCATAGCGCGCCACGGCGCTGAACCTCTCGCTCAGCACGTCAACGATCTTTCCCTTGCCCTCGTCGCCCCATTGGGCGCCCAGCACCACAGCCGTCTTTGCTCGCATTGGCGTCCCTGATTCCGCACGATTGCCCGCCGCAACTAGCCGCAACAGGGCTAATGCACGCAGGTAGGATTCGGCGCGGTCTCGAAACCCGCAACCAAATCAATTCTAAACTCCCGGCGCTTGCAGGTTTCGTGCCGGTAGTTTCTCAGTTTCCTCCGTTTTGAACGGGTGCAGCTTTACAGCTTGTTGAAAATGCATCGTGGAGCACGAAGTGTCAGGGCACGACTTTAGTCGTGCCGTAAGTTGAGAACTTAGTCCGGGGCTTTAGCCCCTGAGGCAACTTCTCCTTCAAACTTTGAAACTACCCGGCCTGGCGCAGCCTTGTTAACCAACCGCCCGCCCATTCGTTATCTATGCAGACGCGTCCCAGTAACTTCGATCAATGAGGAGAACGTCATGAACGCAAGAACCCGAACTGCAACATGGATTTTCAGCGCCGTCGCAGCTCTCTCGCTGGCCACCGCGCCCCTCGCCGTTGCCCAAACCCACGCCGCGCCCGCAGCCACGGCGCAGACCACCAGCGAAAACGACGTGGCCGATGCCCAGCAGCAGTTTCTCCACCTGCTGCGCCTCAGCCCGACCATGACCGCCGCGGTCGCAGCCGATCCCTCGCTGCTTGCCGATCAGCAATATGTCGACCGCAGCAATCCCGAACTGGCGCAGTTCATGGCCAGCCACACGGACATCGCGCGCAATCCCGAGTTCTATCTATTCAGCAAGCTCAATTCGTCGGGCGGGAACCGCGACAAAGCCCTCCAGCGCGTAATCTGGCCTGACCTTGTGCAGCCGCAGCAGCAGGAGAGCGAGGGGCCCAGGTTCATCGAAAAACTGACTCCCATCATCATCGTCCCCGCCATCTTTCTCGCTTTCGTCTGGATCATCCGCATCTTTGTCGAAGGCCATCGTTGGAATCGCGCCTTCAGGCAGCAAAGCGAGGTCCATGCGCGCCTCATCGATAAACTTGGCACCAGTCAGGACCTGGCTGCGTATATAGAGTCAGAGTCGGGCAAGCGGTTCCTCATGGCTTCGCCCCTCGCGCTTGGCGGCGAACCGGGTATGCACATGCCGAACGTCGTGGCCCGCGTGCTCACGCCGTTGCAAGCGGGAATCGTGATGACCCTGCTCGGCATCGGATTTCTTTTGCTGCGTCACGCCGGGCCGGACATGGAAACGGGCATGACCGTGCTGGGCACGCTCGCCCTGATGCCGGGTATCGGATTTATCCTCTCGGCAGGTGCAACGTGGCTCCTGGCTCATCGCCTGGGCAAAACGGCGCACTTCGCGCTGAACGAAGCGGCGAAGCTCCTGCGAGCTGGTGTCGATCTCACCCAAGGCCGCCATCGAAACCTGGTTGGAAAGGTCGATTGCGAGTTCAGGCCGGTCGATCCGAAATGGGCGAAACATCTGATGAACTGGGCTGTCTGGTACTACGGAGGCGAGGAGTTTCCCGTGCTCCAGGCCGTTTACCCCGACCGCGAGAACCGATTCCCCGGTGAGGAGGGGTTCGACAACGACTTTGAGCAGCCTCTCATGCAACCTGGCGCATCCATGGGGCGGGTCGAACGGGACTTCTGGGCCTCCACAGATCCTCAAAGCAGCCTATTCAAATGGAAGTTTCCCGACTCCCCGCACACGCAGGCGTTCCTTTCGGAGACGGTTTACGAGCGTACGGAGCCGGTCACATACGTCTCTCACGACGCCGATGATGGAGCTTGGCAATTCCTGGGCGACCGTATGGACGACGGAGGGGGACCGGTTCTCGTCTGTCTCCACCACCCTATCGACGACGATCCAGCAATACGTAAACTCAAAAGTCGAAAGGCGCTACATAAACATA
>CAVXOO010000104.1:0-3750 GCA_963762945.1 uncultured Acidobacteriaceae bacterium
TTCGAGCGCATGCGCTGGGTCTTTCAAACGCTCTACCCCAAGGTGAGCAGCGACCCGGCGGAACCCATCGTGGTGATCGCGGCGAAAAATCAGAAGGTCTTTGAAACCATGGAGCCCACGGCCTACCTGGCGAAGGGCCAACTCAAGCTGGGCGGCTACTTCTCGCATACGCCGGAGAAAAACTACATTCTGCTCCAACTCGAAGCGGAATATGAGCATCCCTTCGCGTCCGTCTACCACGAGTACACTCATTTGCAGTTTATGGGCGTGGCAGCCTGGATGCCATTGTGGCTGAATGAGGGCCTGGCGGAGTTCATGCAGAACACGGATATTCGCGAAAAAGACGTTTGGCTGGGTGAGACGAGCGCTGACGACATCCTTTATTTGCGGCAGAACAAGCTGATCCCGCTCGACGTATTGTTCAAGGTCGACGCCACATCGCCCTATTATCACCAGGAACAGAAGGGTTCGGTCTTCTACGCCGAATCGTGGGCGCTGACGCATTTCCTGAGATTGACGGATCAGCAGAAACACACCCACCGCGTCGACGACTACTTGAATTTTGTCAGTCATAACATGGACCCGGTCACCGCAGCAGAGAGGGCTTTCGGCGACTTGAAGCAGTTACAGAATGACTTGGAATATTACATTCGGACCGCCGACTACAAGCATTTCGAGCTGTCGAGCGCGGCCGCGCCGATTGACGAGTCAGCATACACAGTGAGGCCGTTGACCGAGGTCGAGTACGACGTCCGGCGCGCGGACGTGCTCGCCTGCATCGGCCGCGAAAGCGATGCCCGAACTTTGCTCGACGCGGTTCTGAAAGAAGATCCGAACAATGCCCAGGCCGACGAAACCATGGGTTCCCTCGAACTTCACGCGGGACATCGCGACGAGGCGCGGAAATGGTATGGGGAGGCGGTCAAACTCGACTCCGCGGACTACCTTGCCTACTACAACTTCGCCTCGCTCAGCATGTACGATTCCTCCGCGCCGGAAGACAAAGCGATTGAGGACGACCTGCGCAAGGCCATCCAACTCAATCCGCGATTCGCGCCTTCCTACGACGCTCTGGCCCGATTCTTTGCCATGCGGCACGAGAATCTCGACGAGGCGCACATGCTGACTGTGCAGGCAGTGCAACTGGATCCGGCCGAAGTGACTTTCCGCATGAACGCCGCGAATGTGCTGATGGAGATGGAGCGCTACGACGATGCGGTGAACGTTTTGAAAGTGGCAGAAAAAGTCGCGAAGAATCCCGGCCAGGTGGCCGCGGTCGAGAACGAGATTGAGCAGATTGAAGACTCCCGCAAGCGGCGCGCGGAGGCCGAGGCGGCCGCGAACGCGCGCCAGAACCAGACGAGCGACGCCTCGGGAGTGGTGACTTTAGTTGGCGAACAGCCGGCGGGTGCGAGCACGACCCATGAGGAAATCACCGTCGTTGCCAAACCGCCGAATCACCCAACTGTGCCTCCCGGCGGGCGCAAACACATCGCAACGGGCACCATTCGCGGAGTGGTCTGCAGCTTTCCCATGGTCATCGAGTTTCGCCTTGAAACCGCGGCCGGAAAACCTTTAGCGCTTTATAACAACGATCTCTCCAAAATCGAACTGAGCGCGGTCAAAGCGATTTCGGGAACTGTGTATCCATGTTCCGATTTTGAAGGTAAAAAAGTGGAATTGGAGTACGTTGACAGCCCCGACAAGACCGTCAACGGCCAGGTAATCGCCGTCATGCTGAAAAATTCAACTCCGTAACAGTTTCCACGTCTTATGCCACGAACCAATCCCACTGCTCTCGCGTGAGCGGGACCACGGACAGCCGGCCGATGGTGACCAGCGGCGACTTGGCGAAGGCCTTCTCGGCCTTGATGGCGTCAAGAGTCTTCGGATGCTTCAGGCGCTTGCCAGCCTTCACGCGCACGATGGGCACCTTCGGGTCGGTCGCATCGACGCTCTCGACGGTGCCCGAACCCACGGCGGTGCGCTCGTCGCCGGTGTGGTAGAAGATCCACTTCGTTCCCGGCTTCATCTCGCGCAGATTCTTGACGGCGGTAGGATTCGTCACGCCATCCCAAACGGTTTCGCCGTCGCGCACCAGATCGTCGAAGGAGTAGACGCCAGGCTCGGATTTGAAGAGGAAGTAGCTCATAAGCACAAGTCGGATTTCAGGTGCCGGGGGTCAGTTCATAGTTCACAGTTCGTAGTTCGTAGTTCACAGTTGTCAGTGATCGGTTCGAGCAGTTAGTGGTTCCACCCTGTTCACTGTTCCCTGTTCACTGTTCCCTGTTTTTTCTTGATCTCGATGTTCAGCCGCTTGATCTTCTGGTTCAGCGTAGACAGCGGAATGCGGAACTGCTCGGCGGCGTCGGTCTGGTTCCAGTTGCAGCGCTCGAGTTTTTCGATGATGATGCGGCGCTCGATGACTTCGAGAATGTCGAAGAGCGAGGAGTTGGGATTGTGCTCGAGCAGCGCGTCCTGGAAGCTGCGGCCGGTGATGTGGCCGGGCAGCAGATCGGCGCCGATCACGGGCCCTGAAGAAAGCACCACGCCGCGCTCGATCGAGTTCTCGAGCTCGCGCACGTTGCCCGGCCAATCGTAGTCCATCAGCGCGCGCATGGCGTCGCTTGAGAGCCGGCGCGGCGTAAAGTTATTCTCCACGGCATAGAAATCGAGAAAATGCTGGGCGAGCAGAGGAATGTTCTTCGCGGCGGCCGCGCAAGGGCGGCAGGTCAACAGTGATCACGTTGAGACGGTAGAAAAGATCCTCGCGAAACTTGCCGTCGCGCACCGCCGTGCGCAAATCGATGTTGGTGGCGGCCAGGATGCGCACGTCCACCTGGATCTCCTGAATGCCGCCGAGGTGCATGAAGCGCTTGTCCTGCAGCACGCGCAGGATCTTGGCCTGCGTGTCGATGCCCATGGTGGCGATCTCGTCGAGAAACAGCGTGCCGCCGTTGGCGACCTCGAAGAGGCCCTTCTTTGAAGCCACGGCCGAGGTGAACGCGCCCTTCACGTGCCCGAAGAGCGTGGACTCGAGCAGCTCCGACGGCATGGCCCCGGTGTTGATGGGCACGAATGGCTTGTCCTTGCGCGGCGAGTTGGCGTGGATGGCCTTGGCGATAACCTCTTTGCCCGTGCCGCTCTCGCCCTGAATCAGCACCGTCAACCGGCTGGGCGCGATCTGCGCCACCAGATCGAAGACCTTCAGCATGGACTCGCTTTTGCCCACGATGTTCGAGAAGTTGTATCGCTGTTTGAGAGTGCGCTTGAGCTGGACGTTTTCTTCCTCGACGCGGCGCCGCGCCACCGCCGAGCGGATGTCGGCCAGCAGCTTCTCATTGTCCCAGGGCTTTTGGACGAAGTTTTCCGCACCCGCGCGGATCGCCTCGACCACGTTATCGACCGTCCCGTAGGCCGTGATCATGATGATGGGCAGATCGGGCTGGCGCTCCTTGAACTGCGGCAGCAGCTCGAGGCCGCTCTGGCCGGGCAATGCCAGATCGAGCAACATCAGATCGAAACTTTCGCGATCGAGAAAGTCCAGTCCCTCCTCGCCGTTCGCCGCCGTTTTGACAATGTAATTCTCAAAACCGAGAAGCACCTCCAGCGAATCGCGAATACCGGCCTCGTCGTCGACCACCAGGATGGTGGCCGCGGGAGCGTTGCCGTTCGTCGCCGCTGCGGAATCGGATGCGTTCAAGGTCGTCTCTTCCTCTACACCAGGTTCAGGCATGAACAGAATTCCTC
>CAVXOO010000105.1:0-11709 GCA_963762945.1 uncultured Acidobacteriaceae bacterium
CGTGGGCCGTGATGCGTGGATCAAGGTTCTTCCTGAATCGCGGTTGAGAGAAGTGAAGAAGTGAAAGAGTGAAAAGCCCAGCCTTGAAGGCTGGGCTTTTTTGCTGGTTGCAGCTCGATGCCGCATTTTGATCCCTGCCCTTACTCGGTTGGCGCGTAGTAGCCTTCGCGAGTGTATACGGTGAGATCGGTCTTGACGGTTTTGAGGACGATTTTGTGGAAGTCGCCCTCGCTATCGACCTTATCGGGGGTATAGGTGAGCAGATACTGCTGGCCGAGCAGCGTGGCGATCTGGTTGTAGATCTGGTCGAGATTGTCCTTCTTTTTGGCTTCGAAGAACTGGCCGCCGGTGCGCTCGGCGATCTGCTGCATAATCTTCCTGCCGTCGGCTCCGGCTTCGCTGCGCGGTGCGCCGCCGCCGTGACCGCCGCCGCTGCCGGGCCAGCCACCACCGCCGCCGGGATAACCGCCTCCACCCATACCGCCGTGATGTCCGCCGCCGGAATGGCCGTTCTCTGACCGCTCTTCTTCTCCCTTGAAGTAGATGGTGAAAACCTGCACATTGGCGCGGTCGGCGGCGTCAATGGCGTCATTCAGCGTCTCTTTGCTGCCGCGGTCGGCGCCGTCGGAAAAAACCACGAGCGCCTTGCGGCCACCCTGCGGCTTCATCAGCTCGTCAGAGGCGAGGTAGATCGCGTCGTAAAGCTGCGTTCCGCCCTGGTGCCCGCCGTGTTGCCCGTAGCCGCCGCTATCATTGCCGCTGCTTTCCGGGCCCTGGTCGTTGTGCTCGCGCGAGGTCGGCGTCATCTCGTCGAGATCGCGGTGCAGCTTGTCGCGGGAATTGGTGAAGTCTCGAAGCAGCTCCACCTCGCGGTCGAAGTGGATGAGGAAAACCTGGTTGCCAGCCTTCGGATCCGCGGGAAGCATCAGGTCGACGAAAGCGGCCGCGGCCTTGCGCTCGCTGTACATGGCCGGGTAGACGCTGCGGCTGGTATCGACCAGCAATCCCAGGCGAAAGGGGAGATTGCTCTCGGAGGTGAAGCTCTTGATGGTCTGCGGCCGGCCGTCTTCAGTGAGCGTGAAGTCTTTGGCCGTCAGGCTGGCGACGAACTGGTTGTGTTTGTCGAGGACCAGCACGGGCAACAGAACCTCACGCACCTGTGCCTTGATAGTTGCCGCTGGTTGCTGCGAGGAAGGCTGCTGGGCCACGCCCGATCCGCGCAGGGCGTAGAAAATGAGCACAGAAGCTGCGGCAACGGAGAGAGCAAGGCAGTACGTCAACCTGGTTTTCATAGGATCTCGCGTGTTAGACACTTTCAACCCGTTAGACGCGGCAATCGAGTCTTGCGTTGACTCTTTTTTAGCGAGTTAGCGGAGTTGCCGGTGTTAGCGGAGCTAGGGGGACTCGTTAGCGACGATCGAGTGCCTGCTCCGCGCCGCCTAGCGGAGCAGGTCTTCGAGGGCGGTGCTCAGGTCGGTTTTGTCGTCGCGGTATTTCACGATCGCGGGGGCGTAGAGGCTGAGGCCCCAGGCTTCACTTTGGGGATGGCCTTTGCCCTTGGCGACGGCGCGCGCGCCGGGAACGACGACGGCATTCTCCGGAACAATGAGCGGCGCATCGGCGGTCGCGCGCAGCACCTCGCCCTTGACGAGATCATAGAGCGGCGTACCGCGCGTAAGGATGGTTCCGGCGGCGAGTACCGCACCCTTGCGCACAAGGGTTCCCTCGTAGACGCCGCAGTTGCCGCCGACCAGCACATCGTCCTCAACAATGACGGGGCTGGCATTGACCGGCTCAAGGACGCCGCCGATCTGGGCCGCGGCGCTCAGGTGCACACGCTTGCCAATCTGGGCGCAGGAGCCGACGAGGGCGTGCGAATCGACCAGTGCGCCCTCGTCCACATAGGCGCCGGTGTTGATGTACATGGGAGCCACGCAAATCACGCCGCGCGCCACGTAAGCGCCGGCGCGGACCGATGATCCGCCCATCACGATGCGGATGCCGTCGGCGGCGGAGAAGAGCCGCGTAGGAAACGTGTGTTTGTCGACAAACGAGAGAGGACCGGCGGTGAAACCTTCGAGCACTCCGAGGCGAAAGCCGAGCAGGATGCCCTGCTTGACCCAGGCATTCACGCGCCATCCCGTGGGCGCCGCCGGGTCGGGCTCGGCAGAGCGGATCTCGCCGGCTTCGAGCGCCGCGCGCAGAGCTAAAAAGGCGTTCATCGCATCTGGATCGCTGGCCGCGGCGCTGCCCGCGGCAAATTGGCGCACGATTTCCTGTTCGAGCTGGTTGAGATTCATTCCAATCCGAGTGTAACAACTGCAGGGACGGAGGGACTATGGGACTGAGGGACTGAGGGACTGAGGGGCTAAGGGACTGAGGGGCTAAGGGAATGCGGGAACGAAAAAGCGCGCGCCAGCAACGGACCGGCGATCAGGCGGCGTTGAGGGTATCGCTGACGGGCTTCAACTTCGGCCGGCCGTTGCTGCCGATGGGTTGCAGCCGGAAGCAGTTCTTTCCCGAAGGGATCAGCGCCAGGGGGATGGGTGCATCGCCGGGCCGGCCGTGGAAGTTTTTTGACTCGAGCCAGGCGTTCAGGCGCGGATCGCAGATTTGCGCGTGGCCCTGCCAGAACTCGGGATCGAGTCCCAGCTGAATGAGGAGATGATCCAGATGCAGCTCGATGACGTTGGTATCTTTAGGGAAATAGCGGCGCACATTGCTCGAGCCAATCTCGACGCCGATGAACTCGCGCCCTTTGTGCTGTGTTTTGACGACCATGGGATCCTGTCTATCGGAGGCAGATGAAGGCCTGATGTAATGAGCCAAGTCTAAGAGAGATTGAGTGACAGGAGTGTGAGCGCAGAGAGAAAAGACTTAACGAGTTCCCGGATTGAGACGGGCTTGGCGGGAGGACCGATTTGGGAAGAGGCAAGACACGCGAATCGGCGTCTCAAAATGCCGCCGCAGCTGAAGGCACGGGCAGCGGCCTGTATGCGATACTCGAAACGGCATGTACAAACGGATCGTATTGAAGCTATCGGGCGAGGCACTGGCGGGAGAGCGCGGATTCGGTCTCGATGCCGAAAAAGTAAGCGAAATCACCGGCGAGATCGCCGAGATTCATGCGCTGGGCGTCGAAATCGGCCTGGTGGTGGGCGGGGGCAACTTCTTCCGCGGCGTAGAAGCGCAGGCCAAAGAGATGGACCGCGTGAGCGCCGACAACATGGGCATGCTATCGACGGTGATCAACGCCCTGGCCCTGCAGGATGCTCTGGAGCAACAAGACGTGCAGTGCCGGGTGATGTCGGCGGTGTTCATGAACCAGATCGCGGAGCCGTACATCCGGCGGCGCGCGGTGCGGCACCTTGAAAAAGGCCGGGTGGTGATCTTCGCGGCCGGCATTGGAAATCCCTTTTTCTCGACTGACACGGCGGCCAGCCTGCGCGCCATGGAGATTAAGGCCGATGTGCTGCTGAAGGGCACCAAAGTGGAAGGGATTTACAGCGCCGATCCGGTGCTGGTGAAGGACGCCGTGAAATACGACGAGATCACCTACATGGATATTCTGCGCCAGGGGCTTAAAGTGATGGACCTGACCGCGGTGAGCCTTTGCAAAGACAACAACCTGCCCATGATCATCTTCAATATGAACGAGCCGGGCAACATGCGCCGCGTGGTGCTGGGCGAAAAGGTGGGTTCGCTGGTGACGGCGTAAAGGCAGGGAATAGGGAGTAGCCAATAGGGAGTAGAAAGACGGCTGCGGAATAGCAGAAGCTCTTAAATGCCGCTGGCTCCGAGGTCGAACAACGGGCGTCCTTCCCTTTGAAACGCGATTCCTGCCTTGCTTCACTATTCCCTATTGGCTACTCCCTACTCCCTGTTTTTTCGGAGCGCGTAATTGCCCGTAGAAACTCAGAAGCCAGCGCCGCTGAAGGCATTGACAGGATTGCGCTGCTTCGCGGCTATCAACATTGTCTTTTTTCACTTTTCCAATCCGCAATGGTTCGGATTTCTGGCGCCGGTGGTCAACGCCGGATTCATCTCTGTCAGTTACTTCATCCTGCTATCGGGATTCGTGCTGGGCTACAACTACAACCAGCGCGCGCGCAACGGAGAACTCGATCGCAAGCGGTTCTGGGAGGCGCGCTTTACGCGCATTTATCCCATTTATCTGCTGAGCCTGCTGCTGAGCCTGGGAAATCTGCGTTCGGAATACCCGACACATACGCACGCCATGTTTTGGACGGGCGTGGTGCTGACGCCGCTGCTCTTGCAGGGATTTATTCCGGCCGTGGCCACGTTTCTGAATACGCCTGCGTGGACCATGTCGGCCGAGGCTTTCTACTACGTGATCTTTCCCTGGCTGGCGCGCGCAAAGAAGCCCGAGCGCATAAAGCCGTATCTGGCCAAGCTGGCGGGCGTGTGGATGCTGGGCCTCGTGCCCGGCGCACTTTACATGATCTTCAACCCCGACGGCATCGCGCATCCCGACCGCTGGAGCTATGGGCCGTGGCTTTGGGCGCTCAAGTACACACCCTATGCGCATTTTTTTAGCTTTGTGTTCGGCGTGATGCTGGCGAATCTGAATGCCATGATCCCGCGCGAAAGCCATGCGCGCCTGTGGCTCGGCGTTGCCGGATTCGGAGGCATTTACGCGATCCTTTGCCTGGGCCCGCTGGCTCCTTACGCGCTTATGCATGACGGATTGCTGATGCCGCTGTTTGGCTTCATCATTCTGGGGCTGGCCGGGGAAAATCCTTTGGCGCGCGCGCTTGGGGTGCGGCCGCTGGTGTTTGTAGGCGAAGCCAGCTACTGCCTCTACCTGCTGCACTTCAACCTCTGGAACCTGATTCACACCTCGCACGTGCTCGGCGCGCTCGGCCTGAGCCGCTTCGATCCCTGGATCAGTTACGTGCTGCTGATTGCGCTGTCGCTTCTTGCACTGCATTTTGTTGAGAAGCCGGCGCAGCGCAAATTGCGCGAGTGGTTGCACGCCACCAATGTGCTGCGCAGCGCGTGAGGGGTGCGGCGCGGGAGTTGCAATGGCCAGAAAAAAGGCCCGCGGCTTGCCGTGGGCCTTTTTGTTACAGATGGATTCTTCCGCTTAGCGGTGCCCGTGCTGATCGTTGTGCGGCGGCGGCGCCTGGTGCGACTCATGCTGCTGCTGCGGTGGCGGTTGATGGGCCTCGTGCTGCGGCGGAGGCTGGTGCATTTGTTGTGGTTGAGGCTGGTGCTGCTGTTGCATCTGAGGCTGGTGCTGCTGTTGCATCTGAGGCTGATGCATTTGTTGTGGTTGAGATTGGCGCATTTGCTGTGGCTGAGGTTGGTGCTGCTGTTCGGGATGCGGCCGGCCTATAGGCTGAGACTCATTCACCGAATTATTTCGCGGAGCGTTGTTGTTGAACGAGCCGCGCTCATTGCCGCCCGCCGGCCGTTCCATAGCCGCATGGCTTGGGTTGCCGTGATTGTTATTGAAATAGGAGGCGTGGTCACCACGGGCCGCACCCTCATGCTGCGACTGGAATGAGGTTGGCGCCATGTGCTGCTCGTGCGCGAAGGAATTCTCCTGTGGCGTAGGCCGATGGTTGATGCCGCCCGGTCCGCCGCTGTAGGCCACGTGCCTGTCGTTCACGATGGTGTTGTTACGCACGATCGTTCTGTCGATATATGTGTTGTGAATAACGGTCCTGTTCACATTCACCACCGCGGTGTTATAGGCAAACTCGTGGCCGTGCCACGCGCCGCCCACAAAGCCGATGCCCATGTAGCCGAAGCCGTAATTCACGCCGCCGTAGTAGCCAACGTGCGGTCCCCAGTAGCCGCGATGGAAGACATAGAGTCCGCCCTCCCAGCCCCAGTATGGAGGCGTCCACAACGCGCCCTCATAAGGCGCGGGCACCCACGTGCCTGGAACCCAGTAGTAGCCGTCGGGACCGTAGGCCCAGTAGCCCGGAGTCCACATCCAGCCCGGCTGTGGGCATGGGGGCTGCACATAAACTGGCAGCACCGGCGGGGCGAACCCGACACTGATGAAAACACCTGCCTGCGAAGAGGCAGGGATCAGACAAAGAAACAGCGCAAACAACATGACGCGCATGGACTTCGCGCGCATCCATTGGAGAACTTGCATGGGGGATTCCTCCTATGATTTCAAAAGACTGACGCCTCAAGTTCTGAGGCGCATCCAGTCTACGTCAGTTGGAACCCCTGGCGGCGAGATAAGTTGCATGGGGGGAGCGCGATTTCCACAAGATGCGCTGAATCGAATCGATTTACGGCCATCCCAAGGTGGACGCTCGGTCTCGCGGAGTTACTTGCTGCCCCGCCCATTGTCCCAGGAAACGCGCCAATGGATGGGGCACAGGCTGAGGGGCTGACTTGCCGTTCCGCTGACTTGCCGGCTCGCTAGTACCTGTAGCTGAGCCCCACGCCCACGATGGTACGCGCCTGAAGGTTCACAGGCGTGGTTACAACCGGAGGCCCCAGCGCGGGGAAGTAGGGGTTCGGGACATAGATGGATCCGATGTTGCCCGCCACCTGGCCCACGCCGATATCAAAGGAGAAATGCGGCTTTTCCTTCTGCGTGATGCGCACCGCATAGTCGAGCGTGGTGGGAATGTGGGCGCTCATCAGCGGGTACGAGGCGGGATTGCAGGCGGTTAATTGTTCGCACAGATAGAGCGAGGAGTTCAGCAGGGTGTTCAGATTGACAGAAGTCTTTGGCTCCTGCGTGAATCCTGCCGAGGGCACTGCCACGATGCCATGTCCGAGGGGCAGCGGAATACCCAAGCCGCCGAAGAATCGCCCGCCGAAGCGAGTGCTCTGGCCGCCGATGCCGAAGATGGTGCCGTTTGTGACCTTCCAGCCCAGGTTCACGAGGAACGGCACGGGAGGCTTGGCCCAGGTTTTGGTGACGGCAACGTAGACATCGCCGTTGGTGTACGCCTTGCCGGCTGTAGTCCCAAAAAGTTGCGTTGCGAAGGCCGGGCCGATGACCGAACCGAGTTCCGATGTGAGTTGCGCGGTGGCGATGGGTGGAATCGCTCCCGAGACAAAGTTGTCGCCGGTGCGGATGACGCCGCCGATGGCGACACCCGGCATCCAAGGGCCGAACTGCCCGTCGGTGAAAACGACACCCTTGCCGTGAAAGACGTTCATGCCGGAATAGTTCCACAGGTTGCTGAGGCCGAGCGGTGTGGCCGTAGCGGTGAGCTGGTCTCCATATTGATGAACGCTGCGGGTGTAGCCTACCTCCGCCCGATTGCGAAAGCCTTCGGTAACGCTGAAGGTCTCAATATCGCCGATGACGGTCGCGGCATCGATGAAGTGGAAGCCGACGGCCGGGTGCGAGAAGGTGTGGCCCTTCTCGCTGTAGACCACATACGCGGTGGGCGTCAAGAATCCACCAGTCTGGCCTTCAAGCGTGAGGTGTTGCGCGGCGAGGCGGCTGGCCGGTAGAGCGCCCAGCAAAAGGACGCATAAAGCCAGCTTGAGCGTGGTTCGAACGTTCATGTTTTACTCCAGCAGGGCGCGGGTTTCCGTCCCAGGGTTTTGACGGATTCAACCTCTTGTAACACAAATCGAACTGAGTTGTCTCCTGCCTTTGCCGCAGCGGCGGAGAATATGACGCAGGCTTTTCGACGGGCTGTCACGCTCCCTCGAAAACCACATCCGTTGCCCACACATCGCGTCCATCCCCGGTGGTAGACTCAGCCCATGCCGCGCGGAGTTTTCATCACGCTAGAGGGCCTGGACGGGTCGGGGAAGACCACGCAGATCAAGCGCCTTTCGGCGTGGCTTGCGCGGCGCGGACAGGAGCCGGTTTTACTGCGCCAGCCGGGCGGGACAGCCACCGGCGACCGCATTCGCGAGCTGCTGCTCGACTCGCGCTCGCGCGGTGTAGCGCCCATGGCCGAGATGGCTCTGATGTTTGCCGATCGCGCGCAGGCCATCGCCGAGGTCATCGAACCCGCTCTCGCCGCCGGCCGCATCGTGGTCTGCGACCGCTTTACCGATTCAACGGAGGCGTACCAGGGTGGCGGCCGCGAGCTTGGATCGGAAATTGTGCTTGAGATGCACCGCATCGTCTGCGGCGGGCTCGAGCCCGACCTTACGCTTTTGCTGCTGCCCGGCTTAGAGACTTCGCTGGCGCGCGCGCGGAGGCGCAATGACCGTGTGGAGGCAGCAACCGGCACGAGCGAAGGTCGATTCGAGCAGGAAAAAGACGCCTTCTTCCGCCGCGTCTGGGAAAAGTACCGCGAGATTGCCGCGCGCGATAAGGATCGCGTGGTGCTTATCGAGGGCGATCTCACGATTGACGAAGTACACGAGCAGATTATCGAGGCCGTGGCCGAGCGGCTGGTGATGAACACACAGAAAGTTTGAAAGCTTTCGAAAATTTGCCGCCTGGTTTAAAATCCTTCCAAACTCAGAAATCAGGAAAAACCAGCTTGCTGGAGTTTTTTCTATGGGGAACCGATGACTCCCTTGACTTTTGCATTTCTCGCCGCCGCTGTTTTGATGGTTGCGCCGCCGGTTCGCAGCCAGCTTACCGCAAACAAAATCGAAAGCCAGATCGATAAGTTGCGCTCGCTGCCCGACAATAAGCGCCCGGCGGCAACCATCGAGCTTGCCCACGACGTTCTGGCCCTTCCCGCGGGAGAGCCCAAGGTGCGTTTGGCCAACGCGCTTGCCAACTTGGTGACGGAAGGCGATCAGGGCGCCGATGCCCTGCAGGCCGTGGCCGACACTCTGGCCAAGTCGCTGGCTGAAGCGCCTGAGCCGGCGAAAGGCGATCAGCCTGCGATGGCCTATATGGAACTGGCGCAATTGGTGCGCTACGAGCACGTGAACGTCACACTCAACGATCCGCAATTTGCCAAGGCTCTCGATATTCTTGCCGCCAACGATGCGGAGATCGAAAAGGCCGATTTCACGCTGAAGGATTTGCACGACAAGCCGTGGACCCTTTCGCAACTTCGCGGCAAGATTGTGATGGTTAACTTCTGGGCCACGTGGTGTCCGCCCTGCCGCGCGGAGATGCCTAATCTCGACGCCATCTACACGCACTACCAGTCGCAGGGCCTGGTGATTCTCTCCATCACCGATGAGGACGCGATCAAGGTGAATCAGTTCCTGGCTCAGAAGAGTTATCACCCGCCGGTTCTGATCGATCACGGCGACGCCGTGCACAAGGTCTTCCACATTGAGGGCATTCCGCGCACGTTCGTCTTCAATCGCGAGGGAAAGCTGGTTGGCGTGACCATCGATCAGTGCACGCAGCAGCAATTCTTCCGCTTGCTCGGGGCGGCGGGGTTGAAGCCGCAATAGAAGTGCGCGGACATCGATGGGAATCGGCAAGCCCCTTTAATCAAGCCACACACGGAGCGCCATGAACAAACCTCCCATCGCCGTTATCGTTATCGCGGGGCTGCTGATCCTCGTCGGACTCGGCGGCTTCGGCCGCGATTTCATGGAACTGAAGTCTCTCTCGGCCAATCACTACGAGAGTGTATGGATTGGTTGCGTTCACCTGCTAGCCATCGTCGCCGGGGGTTTCATGTTGCGCGGCCGCAACTGGGCACGCTGGCTGGCCGTGGCGTGGATGGCATTTCATGTCGCGATCAGCATTCACGAGCCGCTTCTGACAGTTCTCATCCACGCAGCATTCCTGTTGCTGTTCGTGTGGATTCTATTCTTCAATGCAGCCGCCCGTGCGTGGTTCGGGTCATCTCGAACGACGGCCTGACAACCGGCCTCGTTCAGGGGCCTCAAGCCCACTGCCAAAAACCTCAACCTACGACTGCGGTCTTAAACGCCTGCTCGAAACCGCCGATGGAGTTTTGGATTTGCTCCAGGGGAATGGTGAGAGAGAGGCGGATGTAGCCGCTCTTGCCGAAGCCTGTGCCGGGAACTGCGAGTACACCAAAATTCGCGAGAAGGCGCGTGAAGGCGATGTCGTCTGGGATGGGCGTTTTGAGGAAGATATAGAACGAGCCTTCGGGCGGCGTGACTTCGTAGCCGATAGTTTTGAGCGCGGCACAGAGCACATTGCGCTTGTGCTCGTAGGGGGCGATGTCGATGGTTTTGCCGGCGGTTTCGCGGATGACCCACTGCCAGATGGCCGGGGCGTTGATGTAGCCGAGGGTGCGATTGGCGAAGGCGCATGCGCCGCGCAAGGCGGCCAGATCGGGCAAGCGCGGGGAGAGAGCCAGGTAGCCGATGCGCTCACCGGCCAGACCCATCGATTTCGACCAGGAGTAGCAGATGGCCGTCGAGGCGATCGACGACGCAACTTCGGGCTGGTGCTTGCCGTTGTAGACGTAGGATTTGTAGGGCTCGTCGCTGAGGACGACGATGGGCTGCGGTACGCGGGCGAGCATCTGGTCGAGTTCCCGTAGAACGCTCTCGGGATAGATGCGGCCCGTGGGATTGTTGGGCGAGTTGAGGATGAGAGCGCGGGTGCGCGGCGTGATGGCCGCGGCTATCTTCTCGACGTCGGGCAGGAATTCGCTGTTGGTCTCGACCAGGATCATGCGCCCGCTGTGGTTCGCGATATAGAACTGATACTCAGGAAAGAAGGGCGCGAGGACGATGACCTCGTCGCCGGGATCGAGGATGGATTTGAGAATAACGTTGCAGGCGCCGGCCGCGCCGACGGTCATGAAGATGTCGTCGGCGGTAAATGCGAGGCCGGTTTCGCGCTGGAGTTTGCGGGCGATCGTCTCGCGCACCTCGGGGTAGCCGGAGTTGGGCATGTATCCGTGCGAGCCGGGGCGGCTGGCGGCGACGACGCGGCGCAATGCCTCAAGAACTTCCGCCGGCGGCTCGACGTCGGGATTGCCGAGCGAAAAATCGAAGACCTTGTCCGCGCCGCGTTCGCGCTTAAGGCGCACGCCTTCCTCGAACATGCGGCGAATCCAGGAGGCGTTTTCGAGTTGTTGCGCAATGGCTTTTGAAACGGGCATGGTGGCAATCCTTTAAAAAGATCGGTTGAGCCTTGCAGTTCCCATGTCCGAAAATCCGGATCTGGGGCACCCAGCTTCATTTCATCGTTTGGAAACCTAGGCCACCCGCCGTCATGGTCTGAGTGACATAGAGAAGCGGCAGGACTCCTGTCCTTATCCATGAACCAGGTGAATCGTCCAATGCAGAATAAGGTAGATCCCGTAGTTGATTCCTGTATGCAGCACGATCCCCCACGGTACGGTCAGAAGGATACCCTTTACCCAGTGGGGTTGGTATCCAAACCCTTTTCCTCCTGGGAGCCAGTAATCTTTGACTATCGTGTAGACGGTTATGCCGATTCCCCACCATAACGTCAGCCAAGGGGTTAAGTGGAAAAGCCCTGCAAGGATGCCGCCCCCTGCTTGAACAAAAATTCCGAAGCAGAATCCAATCAGTAGAGAAAGAATTGGGGTCATATCGCTCCTTCCAAGGCTAGAAAAACGGCTCACACTGCGTTCTTCAGAGCCGCGTATCTTACCCAAATACTCAGCCTTCTGCTCAAAAAAGCGGGGGTCTACCTACTTAATCTACACTTTGCCCAAAAAATCAGCCGAAGAGCGCTATTTTTAGGCACAGCCCTCAGGGGCAAAAGCCCTGTCGATTTTACGAATCCTTACGGCACGACTATGGTCGTGCCCTTTCACGAATCCCTGCGCCATTCTCTCACCGACACTATTTGAGGATTTCTTAGCAATAAGA
>CAVXOO010000106.1:0-8394 GCA_963762945.1 uncultured Acidobacteriaceae bacterium
AACAGTCAAATCGGCGAATTATCCGTCATCGGCGTTCGTTGCGTTGGGTTACAATTCCGGTGTTGTATGGGGCTATTATGCCAGTGGGGTCTGGACGCAGATTGCGGCACCCGTTCTAGGATGGAACGTCAATACGTTGACGTTTGATCTGAGCGGCAATGTCTGGGCGGTGGGCAGCGGTCGCGTATATTGCCGGCACATCAGGTGTGCTTGCCAGCGGTACGTATAGCAGTGGAAATTCGCCAAATTCCTGTTTCCTTTATCGTGACCAGTTGGTGGTGAGTGATCCGGCAGCATCGGCGATCTCGTGTTTTGCTTTGTCGGGGCAGAATTTGTCACAAGTGGTGAAGGTCTTCATGCCTGACAAGTCCTGCTCGCTCGGTGGTATTCTCGCCGGCCGATGACGTGGTATATGCCGGAACAAGTGGATCGATATATCAATTCAAGTTCGTCGCTCCCTATAAAATCGCTCGGTCCGCAGTGGCGTGGTGACGGTCTATAACCCAGCGACCTCTGGGTACGTGGCAGGGGTATCTGCACTGACGATCGCCAATTCACCTTGTTGGATCGGCATTGATACCCGTGGCAATGTGCAATGCGCCACCGAGCAAGGCAATCTGTTGCAATTGAATGCGTCGGGGACGGTGGTATCCACGGATAACGTATGGACGCAAGGCGGCGGGGTCGCCGGCATCATCTCGGCGTTTAGCACCACATGGGCGATCATCCCAATGGCTGGTTCGGTGCTGAGCACCAATATCCCGGTGGCTCCCACTCCCCCGCCACCACCTGTAACCGGTGCGGTTTACACCAAATACACAACAAGGAATGAGTGGCTGTTGAAACGCAATCGCACTGCCCGGCTGGCGCGCGAGAGGGGGATGCGCAGGAAGCGTGCCGGCAAGGCCGCCGCTTCCGATCGGGTTTTGTGAAACCGCGGGTTCCTAGCCTGCGGCGTCGTGCTCGGCTCCTCAACCATGCTCGCCACGCGCAACATAAAGCACTTCGACGACCTCGCCAAGTCGATCGTGAATCCGTGGCAAGCGTAAGCCGGCACCGGGGATCGGTTGCGTCCGAGCGTTGACTACCGCGTCTCCCAATCGAGCCCCCGGTGACGCGAGTTACCCTGACGCAAGTACCCAAGAATCAGATCATTTTGTAACTTTCTTGTTTGACTTGGCCTTCAACGTCTGCCTAAAATCCTCCATATTTCCGGCCTCTTTCCCCCTGCTTCGCATCGTTGGAAAACCTTGCCGCATGTGATGGTTTGCTCTGTGGTTGCCTTCATTCTCGTTCGTGGGCCGTTGTCTTCGGCCGCTTCCGCTGCCCGCATTCCTCCTATGCGCGAGGTTTCCCCCTCAACCTTCGGGGCTTCTCCAGGAGGTAATTCATGCTTCGACGCTTCTTTCTTCTTGTTGCATCGCTGTTCGCCTGCACAACACTGGTAACCGCGCAGGAAACGCTGCTTCCGATTGTTGCCAATGTGACGGAAAACACTCTGGGAACGCAGATCACCATCAACGGAACCGGCTTCGGAACCAGGGTTCCAGTTCCTGGGCGCGGCCGCGCTCACCGTGACGGCATCCACTGACACCAGCATCACCGCCAATCTCCCAACTGGCATTGCGCCCGGCGCGTACCTGCTCACCGTGCAGAACGCCGCTACGCATCTCGCCGCCATCTTCGAAGCGGCGATCGGACAGATCGGTCCCGCCGCGGATCAGCAGAATGAAGTTGAATACGATGCGGGCTGTCGATTACTGGATCGGCGTGCCGCTGTGTTTCCTGTGTACCCAAATCGTGCGTTTGCTGGGAAGACCCAAAGGCCCGGAGAAACCGCAGCGCATCCTTTTCATGGAGCTTTCCGAGATGGGCAGCGCGGTGATCGCGCACCCGGCCATCGCCAAAGCCAAAAACGCGCTGGGAGCGGAGATTTTCTTTCTGATCTTCAAGCGCAACGCAGAAAGCGCGCGCCTCCTCGATACGGTTCCCGAAGAAAATATCGTAACCATTCGCGATACCGGCATCTTTGCGCTGGCGGTGGATTCGCTGCGCTTTCTCGTCTGGGCGCGCAAGTCAAAGATCGACACGGTCGTCGATCTGGAGCTGTTTTCTCGCTACTCGGCGCTGCTTACGGGGCTCTCCGGCGCGCGGCGGCGCGTGGGCTTCTATCGTTTTCATGCCGAGGGACTTTATCGCGGCGAGATGATGACGCACCGCGTCAATTACAACGGCCACATCCACATCGCCAAGGATTTTGTCTGCATGGTCAACGCGCTTCTGGCCGAGAAGCCGGAGGTTCCCTACTCCAAGACCTATGTCTCGGACGATGAAATTCGCGTGCCCATCCGGCCGGTGCCGGAAAGCGAAAAGGAAGATCTGCGCGGACTGGTTCGCCAGGTTTATCCGGAATTCAGGCCCGAGCATCACCGCATTGTGCTCATCAATCCCAACAGTTCCGAGATGCTGCCGCAGCGGCGCTGGCCCAGGGAAAACTTTGCCGCACTGGCGGCGATGGTCGTTCGCGAATATGAAGATGCTCTGGTGCTGATTACGGGTTCCAGGAGCGAACGCGAAGAAGCCCTGCGCATGCAGGACGGCATCGCTCACGAGCGCGTGCGCAGCTTTGCCGGAATGCATAATCTGCAGGCGCTGATCCCGCTCTACAACATCTCCGCGGTTCTAGTCACCAACGACAGCGGGCCGGGGCACTTTTCTGCAATCGCTCCCATCCGCTCGATTGTGCTGTTTGGCCCGGAGACGCCAAAGCTCTATGGAAGCCTGGGCAATTCGGAAGCCATTACGGCCGAGCTCTCCTGTTCTCCGTGCGTAAGCGCCGCAAACCAGAAAAACTCCGCGTGCGACGACCCGGTTTGCATGCGCATGATCACGCCGGAACGCGTGATGGAGTCGGTGCGCGGCGTGCTCAATCGCCGCGCGAACGTGTAGGATGGGAGCGATCTTCAAGGGCCGAAATGATCGAACAGCTGCATGAGGTAATTCACGAGATCGAGCACTCCTGGGCCAGCAAACGCGTGCTGGCCGTCGGCGACGTGATGCTCGACAAGTACATCTGGGGCGAGGTGGGCCGCATCTCGCCGGAAGCGCCCGTGCCCGTGGTTCGGGTGACCTATGAGAGCACGCGGCCAGGCGGCGTGGCCAACGTAGCCATGAATATGGCCCTGCTCGGCGCGCAAACTCGTGTAATTGGATTCGCCGGCGGCGATGAGAACCAGCGGCTGCTCGAGACGAACCTGCGGGCGAGCGGAGTGACGCCGGAGTTCGTTGTCTCGAGCGATTTCCCCACCATCGTGAAAACCCGCATTCTGGGCGGCCAGCAGCAGATGCTGCGGCTCGATCGCGAGCGTTCCGATCCCAGGCCGCAGCAGGATTACGACCGCCTTGTCGCATGCGTGCTTTCCCGGCTTCCCGCGTGCGATGCGCTGGTGCTTTCCGACTACGCGAAAGGGTCTTTCTCGCCCGAAGTCTGTCAGATGCTGATTCAAGCGGCGCGCAAACAAGGCATTCCGGTTCTGGTGGACCCCAAGAGTTCCGATTTTTCGCGCTATCGCGGAGCCACTACGATTTGCCCGAATCTGGCCGAGATCTCTGCCGCGACACGGGACCGGAGTTGGACGTGCGGGCACGAATTCGAGGAGCCGCTCGCGGCAGCCGAAACCATGGTGCGGGAATTGAATCTGGATTTCCTTACCGTAACCCTGAGCGAGAAGGGGATCGCCCTGGTGCGGCCGGGCAAAGTATTCACCGCACCGGCAGTGGCGCGTCAGGTCTTCGATGTATCCGGCGCAGGCGATACCGTGATCGCGGTCCTGGCCTTGTGCCTGGCCTCGGCGCTGCCGCCTGAAACCGCAGTGCAACTTGCCAACGTTGCCGCCGGCATCGTGGTGGGAAAGGTCGGCACCGCGCCGGTGGAAAAGCATGAGCTGCTGGCCGCGCTGGCACCGGAGATCGCACTCCATGCCGAAAGCAAAGTCGTCACGCGGCCGGAACTCGCCCGCCGCGTTGCCTCGTGGAAGTCGAACGGCGAGCGTGTGGTGTTTACCAACGGCTGCTTTGACCTGCTGCACATCGGCCACATTACGTTGCTTGAACAGGCGCGGCGTTACGGCGACCGGCTCATCGTTGCCGTCAACAGCGATGCCTCGGTGCGCGCTCTCAAGGGCCCCAGCCGGCCCATTGTCGGTGAGCGCGAACGCGTGGGCGTTCTGGCCGCTCTGGCCGCCATTGACGCCGTCGCGGTCTTCGACGAGGCGACGCCTCTCGAGCTGATCCTGGCGGTAAAGCCCGACGTGATCGTGAAAGGCGGCGACTACAAACTGGAGACCGTCGTCGGCGCCAGGGAGGTGGAATCCTGGGGCGGGCAGGTGCGGATTATTCCGCTCGTCGATGGCCACTCCACGACAAATCTGATTCAAAAGGGCGCGGGGGAGAAATCTGCGCTCTAATCGCATCGGCTGTTTTGGCCGCCAACTCAACTCTGCAGAATCGAAATGAAAAGTGCCGAAAACCAAAATCCTGAGTGAATCTGTTGCAACCGAGCCAGGGAGCTTTGCGGTCCGGATGCGGCGCAGGCTGGTCTTGATCGTCATGATTGGGCTGGCGCTGCGCCTTGCTGTCATCGCGCTGCCCAACTTCGAAAACCTGATGGATGCCGACCACATTCATGCCTGGGAGCCGGGCAATATGGCGCGGTCTCTGGTGGCCGGCCGCGGCTTTGGCAGCACCCTCGATTCCACGCAACCCTCTGCGATGATGGCGCCAGTTTATCCGCTGATCGTAGCTGTGCTTTTCCAATTATTCGGCGTGCACACGGCAGCTTCAATCTTCGCCGCGCACGCGCTGAACTGTTTGCTGAATGCCCTGGCCGCGATTCCCATCTTTCTCATGGCGCGACGCAGCTTCGGTGATCGCGCCGCATGGTGGGCGGCATGGATCTGGGCTTTCTTCCCCTACGGCATTTATTTTTCGGCGGCGTGGGCATGGTCCACGCACCTGTTGTTGCTCTCGCTCTGCTGGCTACTGGTGCTCGCGCAGCGCATGGAGCAGTCATCGCGGCTGGCTTTGTGGGCAGGATTCGGGCTGCTCGCCGGTTTTGCGGGACTCACGGAGCCATCCGTGCTACTGGTCATTCCATTTCTTCTGGCGCTGGCCTGCTGGCGGCTGCATCTTGACGGCAAGCGTTGGTTCGCGTCTGGATGCGTGGCCAGCCTGGTGATGGCGGCGGCAATTTCTCCCTGGATCATCCGCAATGCCCTGGTCTTTCATCGCTTCATTCCCATGCGCGACAACATGGGGCTGGAATTGTGGATGGGCAACAACGGTTACGATCTGCGCTGGACCAGCGACGATCTGCATCCGCTGCACGACCCTCAGGAGCTGGCCGACTACAACTCCATGGGCGAGTTGGCCTACAACAACCACAAAATGCAGCAGGCCAAGGCGTATATCCACACGCATCGGGCCTGGTACGCGTGGATGAGCCTGCGCCGCGCCGTCTACATCTGGACCAGCTACTGGAGCTTCGATCCCGACTACATCGATCTCGAGCCGATGGACCCGGCCAACATCCCCTTCGCCACCTGCCTCACACTGCTGGGCCTGCTGGGGCTGATCGTGGCGTGGCGCAAGACGCCCTTCGAGACCATCCGCTTCGCGGGCGTGCTCTTTCTTTTCCCGGTGACGTACTACTTCGCGCATCCGGAGCCGTATCACCTGCGCCCTGTCGATCCGCTGCTGGTGATCCTCGGCTGCCAGGCGATTCTTGCGCTGCGCGAGCGCATGAAGGCGCGCAACAGGAATCGCGTTCCGCCGAAAGATCTCGAAGCGGTTCGCGAGGCCGATGATTCTATCCGCGAATAGGTAGCGCCGGCCTCCAGGCCTGCACATCGCCGCCGGCGGCGTGGACGCCGCCAGTACAGCCGGTCCGGAGACCGGCGCTACAGGTTCACGCGGCGCGCCGATCCGCCGGCGCCGCTGTTTTCCCGTAGTAGACTGGGCGTTGATTGCGCAACGGGAGAATGCTGCATGAACATCGTGTTTGCCGCCTCTGAGAGCGCGCCGCTTGCCAAGACCGGCGGGTTGGCCGACGTGGTTGGCGCGTTGCCGCGCGAACTGGTCAAGCTCGGGCACACGGTCACCGTCTACCTGCCGTTTTATGCGCGCATTCGCAAGCAGATGAAAGGCGAGCCCACCTACAAATCGCGGTCGATCACCATCCCCTTCAACTACTACAACCGGTTCGTGGGCGTGGTGGACGGCGGCAAGCGCGACGGCGTGCAATATTACTTTATCGATTGCCCGGAATTGTTTGATCGCACCGAGCTATACGGCGTCAGCGGCGCAGATTATGCCGATAATGCCGAGCGCTTCGGGCTCTTTTGCCGCGGCGTGATCGAGGCCGCAAAACTTCTTGGCGTGCCCGATGTCTTTCACGTTCACGACTGGCAGGCCGCGCTCATTCCCGTGTATCTGCGCACCACATATTTGAGCGATCCCGCGCTGGCGAGCGCGGCCACCGTGCTCACCATTCACAACGCCGCCTATCAGGGAAAGTTCCCGCCAAAGACCACCGAGCAACTGCTCTTTCCATGGGATCTGTTCACCATGGACAAGGTGGAGCAGTTCGATCGCTTCAACTTTTTGAAGGGCGGCGTGGTCTTTTCCGATCTGTTGACCACCGTGAGCCGCAAATATGCCGAGGAGATCCAAACCCCGGAGTTCAGCGAGCACCTGGAAGGCGTGTTGCTGAAACGCGCTGCCGATCTGCGAGGCATTTTGAACGGCGTGGATTACGCACAGTGGAATCCTGCGGCCGACGGTCACCTGGCCGCGCATTACACGGCGGAGAATCTGGACGGCAAACGGATTTGCCGCGCCGACCTTCTGCACGCTTTCGGCCTTGAGAAGATCGCGGACGCGACGCCGGTGATCGGCATTGTCTCGCGCCTGGCCACGCAAAAGGGCTTTGGCATCGTGGCCCAGATTGTGGAAGAGCTGGCTGATCGCGATCTGGCCGTGGTGGCGCTGGGCTCGGGCGACCCCTATTACGAAAACCTCTTTCGCGGTTGGGCCTTTCGCCATCCCGCCAGCGTGGCCGTGCAGATTCGCTACGACGAAACCCTGGCGCACAAGATCGAGGCCGGCGCAGACATGTTTCTGATGCCTTCACGCTACGAGCCCTGCGGCCTCAACCAGATCTACTCGCTCAAGTACGGCACCGTGCCCATCGTGCGCGCCACCGGCGGCCTCGACGACACCATCGAAGAGTGGGACCCGTTGAAGGGAACTGGAACCGGCTTCAAATTCGAGGGCTTCGATGCCAAAGATCTACTTGCCGAGATCGACCGCGCTCTCGAAGCCTTCCACGACAAAGAAGGCTGGACGCGGCTGATGCAGAACGGCATGGCTTGCGACTACTCCTGGTCTGGCCCTGCCAAGGAATACGTCCAGGTATACGAAGAAGCAGCGCAGCGTAGAGCGTAACAAGAGTCCCGCGCGCTTGATCGGCCCCGTTTCCGAAGGAGCGCTCGCGATTTTGCTATGAAGAGGCCTTATTCTCTGGCTGCGATCTCCCGACCGGCGGCATGTGGAAAATCCGTCCGCAAATTTCTTTTAAAAAACTTTCGCACAAACGGTCAATTGGTTTTACATTAAATCAGACCCCCTAAATGAAGGCGTGAATGAGATGGTTTTCTCGTAGCTCGCGCGAAAGGCATTTTGATGGAAAGACTCTGCCGCACTGCGCGGCCCTCAAGGCGGATGGCCTTTAGATCGATTCTCCTCTCTTGTTGGCTGGCGGCGGCCGCTGCCTGTCCTATCTCCGCACAATCTACATTTGGTTCCATTCTCGGCATCGTGCGCGACACGACCGGCGCTGTCATTCAGGGCGCGCAGGTGACGCTCGAGAACACCGGCACGCAGGCATCGCAGACAGCGGTCGCCGACGCCGATGGCAACTACGCATTCCGCAACGTCGATGTGGGCTCCTACAAGCTGACCATCGCCGCACCAGGCTTCGAAACCGAGTCGCTGCCGCAAATTGCGCTGGCCGCCCGCGAGACGCGGCGCATCGATGTGACGCTGCGCCCCGGCGCGCAAAGCCAAACCGTCGAGGTTCGCGAGGACGAGGCGCCTGTCATCACCACAGACGTGTCGAATCTTGCCGAAACCAAACTCGGCAACGAACTGGTGGATCTTCCCGTCGCAATTTATTCGCGCTCTGCCGGCTCCACGAGCCCCATTTCGACGCTGACCACCGAGTCCGGCGTGCAGACCGACGACAGCGGAAACCTTGAAGTGATGGGCGCAACCTCCGCCCTGCTCAGCGTCACCATCGACGGTATCGCCGCCCTGGGCGTCGAATACTCCGGCCCG
>CAVXOO010000107.1:0-12031 GCA_963762945.1 uncultured Acidobacteriaceae bacterium
GTTCTACAAGATTGTTTTCACCAACCGCGGCGCGCAGGTGAAGAGTTGGACTCTGAAGAAGTATTTTGACTCGGCCGGCAAGCCGCTCGACCTGGTGCAGCAACAGGCCGCCGAGCGCTTCGGATTGCCGCTCTCGCTCTTCACCTACGAGCCGGCGCTCACCGCGCAGCTGAACGACGCGCTCTACCAGGTGAAATACGACGACGCGCAGCCTACGGCCACGGGCCTCGTGCTTGCGCCTACGGCGATCACATTCCACTACGCGGCCAACGGCGTCGATGCCGTCAAGACCTTCCGATTCGACTCCAGCTACGTCATCGGCGTCGAAACCCGGGTGACGCAGAACGGCGCTCCGGTGCGCGCGCTGGTGGAGTGGCCTGCCGGTCTCGGCGACATGGAGGAGCTCAGGCAGTCGTCGTTGCTTCCGGGGCAGGCGCGTACGCCCTCCTCCTTTGCCTGGTCTATCGATGGCAAGCATAGTTCGCTGGTGGCCACGAAGGTTAGCGGCGGCAACACAATAAACGGCTCCTATGACTATGCCGCCGTCATGGATCTTTACTTCGCCGCGGCCTTCCTGCCCGAAGCACCCGACAGCACCACCGTCGTTACGCTTCACAACACGATGGATCTCGCCGCCAACGCGAGCGATCAGAACAGCAAGAAGACTCCAGCCGACGTGCTCGGGCTGGCCGTCGGCAATGCCAGCGGCGACACCCGCTTGCGCCTGTTTGTTGGACCCAAGCAGATAGAACTGCTCAAGAGTGTCCACTCCACCGCGCCCGACGGCAAGCTCGACGGTCCGTCGCTAGAACCCCTCATCGAGTTCGGCTGGCTCACCGTCGTCTCCAAGCCGCTCTATTACGCTCTGCGCTTCCTCCGCAACTCCCTCGGCGCCGGAGCATACAGCTGGGGCTGGGCCATCATCATCTTCACGGCTCTGTTCAACCTCATCATGCTGCCCACGCGCATCTCCATGATGAAGCAGTCGCTGAAAATGCAGCGCATCCAGCCCAAACTGGACGCCCTTAAAAGCCGCTACGCGAATTTGAAGATGAACGATCCCAAAAAGATGGAGATGCAGCAGGAGCAGGTGGCGATCATGAAGGAGGAAGGCGTGAGCATGTATGGCAGTTGCCTGCCCATGCTGCTGCAACTGCCGCTCTTCTCCGCCTACTACTATGTCCTGGGGCGCTCGGTTGAGCTGCGCCAGGCGCATTGGATCTGGCTGCGCGATCTTTCCGTTGCCGACCCCCTTTATGTCCTGCCGGGCATCGTCATCCTCACCATGTTTATCACGCAGCTAATTTCGCCCGCGCCGGGCATGGACCCATCGCAGCGGCGCATGATGGCGTTTATGATGCCGGTCATGATGGGCTTCATGTTCGCCCACCTCGCCTCCGGCCTGGCGCTTTACATGGCGACCGGCGGCGTTATCAATCTCGCCATGCAGATTGCCCTGAACCGCTCTCACTGGGGCAAGGAGATGTTTGCCCACGCGGCGCGGCGCGCCGCCAAGAAGGCGGGCAACAATCCCAAGGGCCGGCGGTAAGCAAGTGGGCTTGCGCAGCAATCCGTTGAGATTCCGCGCCAGATAGGCGGCAAATCTTCGGTGTTCCTGTCCGCGGCCCCGCTCTGCCATACTTTTCTTATGTCGTTGGTGAAAGAACTGCTGCGTCCGCTCGCCGAAGATGGCGCCGCCCTCACGCGCGAGCAAGCCGCCAAAGTCCTCGAAGAAATTCTTGCCGGCCAGGTGCCGGAGGTGGAAACCGCCGCGATGCTGGCCGTGCTGGCCACGCGCGGCGAACAGGCGCCGGAACTCGCCGGCTTTGTCAACGTGATGCGCGAGCGCGCAGTTCCGCTGCCCTTCTCCGAAGAGGAAAGAGCGGAGCTCGTTGACTGCGTAGGCACCGGCGGCGGCGGCCCGCAAACCTTCAACATCTCCTGCGGCGCCGCACTGGTGGCGGCGGCCGCCGGCGCCAAGGTGGCCAAGCACGGCAATCGCGCCGTCACCTCGCGCTGCGGAGCGGCAGACGTGCTCGAAGCCCTGGGCGTCCCCATCGAGCTCGAGCCTGCGCTGGCCGTCGAATGCCTGCGCGAAACCGGCTTCGTCTTTCTCTACGCGCAGCTTTATCACCCGGCCATGAAGGCGCTCGGCCCCCTGCGCCGCGCGCTTGGCTTTCGGACGATCTTCAACCTCGTCGGTCCGCTCACCAATCCCGCGCACGCGCGCGCCCAGGTCATCGGAGTTCTCGCGCCCAGCCGTGTTCTGCTTGTCGGACGTGCGCTCCTGGCGCTCGGCGCAAAGCGCGCTTTTGTCGTTCACGGAACCGATGGCATCGACGAACTGACCACCACGGGCGAGTCGGTGGTGGCACGTGTCGAAGAGAATGCGGAGGGCAAGACGGAACTGAAAGCCGCGCGCATCACGCCAGAAATGGCCGGCCTGGAGCGCGCAACCCTCGATCAATTCACCGGCGGCGACATCGAAACCAACAAGTCGCTGCTCCTGGACGTGCTCACCGGCCTGCCCGGCGCGCGGCGTGACGTGGTGCTGCTCAACGCAGCAGCCGTGCTCGTAGCCGCGGGACTGGCGCAGGACCTGAAGCAGGGCGTAGCCATGACTGCCGAAGCCATCGACTCGGGCGAGGCCGCCGCGACTCTCGAAAAACTCCGCCAGTTCGGCACGAAGCACAAAACCAAATAAGACTGCGCCATTGTTTTTGCTGCTCGGATGCAGTTAACGCATCACAGCAACCCCGAGCGCCGCACCAGCCGTTGCGAGAGTATCCACGCGCCCCAGGAAACGGCGAGCGCCAGCACGACCCATCCGGCCTGTTGGAGAGGCAGCAGCGCAGTAGCTGGAATCTGCGGCGAATTCTCGGCAAACTCGTGCATGGCTGGCCCGGCAAATCGTGCCGCCTGCCACGCGCCCCAGCCAATCGTGCCCGCTGCCAGCACCAAGCCCGGCGCCATGCGCTTCCACGGAAAAGGAATCGGCGGCGGTACAGCAGCCTCTTCGCGCACGCGATCCATGATTGCGGCCGCAAAGCCAGACGAGGGCACAAGTTCTTCCTCACCCGCCAGAATGCGGTCGATCGCGGCCAAGTGCGATGCGGGCCGGCCTTCGGGATTCGCCTTGCTATCTGTCGGGTGCGTCATTCGAGTGCCTCTCTTCCAGTGCCCAGTGTCGAGTTCGCTGGCATCGCGCCGGATTCGTTCAGATGCGGAAATCGATTGCGCAGCAGCGCGCGTCCACGGGCCAGCCGCGCTTTCACGGTTCCCTCGGGCAGCCCCATGGTGCGCGCCGCCGCGCTCACATCCATTTCATGAAAGTAATAGAGAACCACCGGCTCGCGGTAGCGTGGGGGCAAAGCCAGCACCGCCCGCCGCAGCGCTTCGCGCCGTCTTTGTTCCACGGCTTCCTCATACTGATTGGCAGCGCTCGCCGGCTCCGCGATCTCTTCCAGAGGCACCACGACCGTGGGAAATCGCTTCAGTTCGGAGCGGTAAACATTGGCCGCCAGGGCAAACAGCCACGTGGAAAAGCTCGACTCACGCCGCCACTGCGCCAACCCACGCCAGGCGCGCACAAAGGCCTCCTGCGCCATCTCCTCGGCGCGGAAGCGATCGCGGCAGTAGCGCCACGCCATGTTCACCAGCGGTCCCTGCCAGCGCCGCACGATCCCCTCGAACGCATCCGTCTCCCCGGCCAGCACGCGGTCGACATCCATCCTGTCGATCGCGGCGATTGCGACAGCGTCGGTCCTCTCTTTTTGCGCTTCGCGGCTCCCTTGGTTCGCTTCGCGCGGTGCGCTGGTCGCTGTTTGCGTCACGGAATCGTTCTCCAACCGGTAAGACAGCCCCACTCGCGGCGTGGTTGCATTTTATTCCCAGGCCGCGACCGCGAAGAAATTGCAACCAGACGCCGGGGCTTCTGGTCTCACCGTTCGCATGGGGAAAAAGGAGCTCCCCAGCCACTTTTCAGGAGGATTTCATGACAAACCTTGCGTTCCAGCTATTCAATGGCATTCCCGACATGCCCGGCGGCTTCGGCCTTTGGATGTTTTTGTCGATCGGCGCCGTGTCGCTGTTCGTGGTTTTCATTCCCACCTTGCATTTTCTCGATACCAAGCGCAAAGAGCGGGAGGCTTTCTACAAAGCCGAGACTCTGCGCCGCATCACCGAGTCCTCGAGCGAAGGCGCCAAAGCCGCCGCCGAGCTGCTGCGCGAAGAAGACCGCCGCGACCGCATCAAGTCGCGCGAAGGCGTCAAGATCGGCGGGCTGATCAACATCGGCGTGGGTGTGGGGCTGATCATCTTTCTCCGCGCCCTACTCGGCCAGCATTCGGCCTACCTTTGCGGGCTGATCCCCGGCTTCATCGGCATCGCCATGCTGGTCTATGTTTACTTGCTGGCTGGGCCAATCGAGTAGACCGTGAGTTGCGAATCGGTACGCGGCGATGGACCAATCCCAGCGCCGCGTATCGCCGCACTCTTGCCGCTGCTGCAGCGGTTGACTTGCCGGCTATGAGCGGCGACAATAAGAGAGTTGTCCCCACCTTGTGGGCCTGTGGCGCAGTTTGGGAGCGCGCTTCCATGGCATGGAAGAGGTCGTCGGTTCGATCCCGACCAGGTCCACCAAATCCAATCGTTCATCTAACCGGGGTCAACGGTCTTTGGCGGAGAGCTTGTGTCGCGGTTTGTGTGATCACCGTCGATCGCGGTGCTCTTGGCGAGGGTTTCCGGCGCGACACTTGTTTTTCGGACCAGGCGGACTTTCAAGTCAATGCGGCGAATGGGTAACGCCCGCGTGGGGACGCTCCTGCGCTTCCGCGGCTGTAGAGACTTTGGGCAGCTGGCTTAGAGCCTGTTATTAACTTTCGCGTGGCCTGCGCTGGGAGCCAATTTTCCCGAGTTCAAGGAGCGAGGAGCGACGGATACCGGGTGTCTCCTAGCGAAGAGCGACGCGGAAATCGGGAAAATTGTCCCCAGCCCTTCGGGTTGCGGCGCAAATCGGCTCATACTTCGTTGTCGTCCTCGCCTTGGAATCGCCAAAGCCTTCGTCCTCCGCCTCGTCTGAGCCGATTTTCGTCAGCAACGCAGGCCGCGGGAAAGTTAATAACAGGCTTTAGGACAAAGAATTAAATCGAATCAGTGTGGACAGAGCATTTCGCTCTGTCCAGGGTGACGAAATTGCGGTTCTTTCCTCGGCCGGCTTGGCCTTCAATGCGCGCTCACGGCGGGCACGTTCTTCGCGTTTCAACGCGCACAAGGCGGCCTGCACCAATTCGCCCGCGTTTGAGAACCGCCCGCTGTCCACGGTGCTGGTTACATAATCCTGCTCTTCTGGCGTCAATCTGACGTAACGAAGTGGCATCAAGTGTCTCTCCTTCAAGAATGGGCCTGGGTATTCACGGATGTGGGGCACTGGCAATGCCGCGTCCTTAACCCAGATGCCTTCTGGATGCTTGCGTCTCTTCTTTAGAAGTCCTGGGGCGCCGGAAAAATAGCGAGTAGACCAAGAAAACCAGACATGCAATCACACCAGCCATTTCAGTCCTTTTTTTCGTGGTTCGGCGCCTGAGTGCCCGAATCACGGCATAAAACTCAATCGTTTTAGCTGTCTACCCATATAGCGCAATAACGCGACAAAATGCCTCACGCCGGAAGAGAAGTGAAGCGATTTACTCGGGGCGCTGGGAGATTTTCACAACCCAGGCAAAAAGACCCGGTTAGTGGTATGCTTATCGAATTCAACAGTTGCAGTTTTTCCCGGGCGGAGGCAAAGATGATTCCGGCTACGGGTGATGTTACTTTGCTTCTCAAAAAGTGGAGCGAAGGCGAGTCGTCGGCATTCGACGAGTTGGTGCCGCTCGTCTATCCCCGCCTGCGTCACATTGCCGCCGGCTATGTGCATCGCGAGCAGAGTCCCGATGTGCTCGAACCCACGGCTCTGGTTCACGAACTCTATCTACGCTTGCTCCAGCAGAGAAAGCCCTGCTGGGAGGACCGGCGTCATTTCTATATATTCTGCGCACGGATGATGCGCATGATCCTGATCGATCACGCGCGTTCGAACCAGGCGCAGATGCGCGGGGCAGGCTTTAGCCGCGTTCCTCTCAACGAAGATCTGGCGTGGGTGGAGATCGACAGCCCGGAGCTGCTGGATCTTGACCGGGCCCTCAACCAGCTCCAGGATCTAGATCCGGAAAAGGTCCAACTCGTGGAGCTACGCTATTTTCTTGGCTGCACGGCTGAAGAGACGGCCGAAATCATGAATATCTCCAAAGCCACTGTCGATCGCGATCTCAAGTTCGTGAGGGCCTGGCTCTTTCAGAGAATTCACTCTCCGGCAACCGCGGTTCCCAAGCAAGCGTGAGTCAATTTGCCTGTCCTTTGCGCAATCTTTTTAACAGACTTTAAACAATTCCCAGTATGGATCAAACTCTAGAGCGCTTTCATCGAGTCCAGTCAGTCTTTAGCCTGGTTGTAGCGGCCCCGGAATCGCGACGCCTGGAATTGCTCGACACGCATTGCGGCAGCGACAGCGAGCTGGAAGACGAGGTCCGCTCTATGCTGGATGCCTGCACTGCCGAAGAGGTGTTGAACACGTCTCTTCGCTCGCAGCCCGGCAACGGCGCAAGCGATCGGCCGCAACCGGGGCGCGTCGGCCCCTACGAGATCGATCGACTCCTCGGGCGCGGTGGAATGGGCTCGGTCTACCTGGCGCATCGCGCGGATGGACATTTTGAGCAGCGGGTAGCCATCAAATTCATTGACCTGCCGATTGGTTCGCATCTCTTTCGCGAGCGTCTCCGTCAGGAAAGGCAAATCCTGGCGACCTTGCAGCATCCATATATAGCCCGCCTGCTGAATGGAGGCGTCACCGAAGAAGGCTGGCCCTATCTGGCGATGGAATATGTGGATGGCATGCCCATCCAGCGCTTCTCGGCCGAGCACAAACTGAGCGAGGTGGAGCGCATCGAGCTGTTTCTGCGCGTTTGCGACGCGGTTCAGTTCGCGCATCAGAACTTCGTCGTCCACCGCGACTTAAAGCCCGACAACATTCTGGTCGTCGCCGATGGAACTCCCCGCCTCCTCGATTTCGGAACCGCCAAGCTGGTCTCCCCATCCATAGGCAAGCGCGACAGCGAACTGACGCGCGCGGGCTATCTGACTTACACGCCGCAATACGCGAGCCCCGAGCAAGTGCTGGGCAAACCCATCACCGCTGCAACGGATACCTACTCGCTGGGCGTCATGCTCTATTTGTTGTTGACCGGAAAACCGCCTTATCGGCTTGAAGAGCTGACGACGGCGGAGATGATGCGCGTGGTCTGCGAGGAAGCTCCGCCCAGGCCTTCTCAGCCATCGGGTAAACGGCTCAATGGCGATCTGGAAGCGATCCTGCTCAAGGCCCTGCGCAAGGAACCGAAGGACCGCTATGTCACCGTGGAGCAGCTTGCCAAGGATCTCCGTGACTATCTTGACGGACACCCGGTCGGGGCGCGCCGCGGCACGTTGCGGTACCGGGCTTCGAAATTCGCTCACCGTCATCGCCTGATTCTGGCCAGCGCGGTGGTGCTGGCGGCAACGTTGGCCGCGGGCGTGGCCGCTGTGGGCTGGCAGGCCGGAGTCGCCAACCGCGAGCGGCGCAAGGCTGAGGCGCGCTCCGCCGACCTGCGCCAGTTGAACAACAGCCTGTTGTCCGAGCTGGACGACGCGATTCAGCAGTTACCCGGCTCGACCAACGCTCAAAAACTGCTGGTCACGCGCGTCCTCGAACATTTGGACCGCATGGCCAATGACGCTCGAGGCGACCGCGAGACGCAAATCGACCTGGTCAACGCCTATACCCGCCTTGCCAATCTGCAAGGAAACTCCTATGACCAGAATCTCGGCGACACGCAGGGAGCGCTCAACAGCATCGGAAAGGCAATCGCGCTGGCCCAAGCGCTTGCCGGCCAGAATTCCAAAGACCGTGAGGCGCTTGACGCACTGGCAAAGGCGCAGCTCGCGCGCAGCGAGATTCTCTTTGGAACCGCTCCGATCGAGGAGGCCATCGCGGCCACCCAAGCATCGATTGCAACCTACGATCGTTTGATCGTCCTGCCTGGCGTGACAGCGACCGAGCTATGCCAGGCAGGGGGCGCGCAGGGCATCCTGGGCGACGAGTTTGGCATCAGCGACGCCACAAGCCTGAACGACCCGGCACGTGCCCTCATCGCCTACCGCAAAGAACTGGATTGGGTCAACCAGGCTATGCGCGTCGACGCCAACGACAAGACTGTTCGACGGGACCTGATCTTGGTCTCGTTGAAGGTCGCCGAGACCGAGGTCGATACCGATCCGGCTCAGGCACTCAAGGATGTCAAAATCGGGCTTGATCGGATCGCTGCCTTGACGAAAGAAGAGCAAGCAGCTCTGAAAATCGTTCGTCTGCGCCAGGATTTGCTTCTTGAGGAAGCTGATTCACTGGTCCAGCTGGGCCGGTACTCCGAAGCCAATGCGATTCTTGCCTCCGTCATCGGACTGCACAAGAGCCTGGTGGCAGCCGATCCGCAGGACTCGCGCGCGCTCGATGATCTTGTCATCGACCTCATTGAGCAGGCACAGGAGTACGAATTGGAGGCCGATCCCGATCTGGGCGCTTCGCCCGGGCTCCGGCAACGCAACCTCTCGCTGGCGGCTTCGTTCTACACGCAGGAGATCGATCTTTTGGGAAAGTCGCTGAAACTGAATCCTGCAGAGAACAATCTGAGGATCCTGCTCTCCGACGCCGAAGTACACCTGGCCTCGATCCAGTCCGAACTTCATGGCGAAGCAGATTTCTCGGAGCTTGCGAATCGAGGCCTGGTCAGTCTTCGCGATCGCATCACAGCAAACCCCAGCCTGCAATCGGCGGGAGTGCTTGACGCAGCGGCGCAGGACTTCATTGAGGTGAAACCCACTTCGCTCAGAAACCCTCAGCGTGCACTCTCGTATGCGGAGCACGCCGTCGGACTGAGCCATCGTAGAAAGCCTTCGATCCTGTTGACTCTGGCGAAGGTCTACCGTGCCACCGGACAAATCGAGAAGAGCCGCAATGCCGCGCAAGAAGGTCTTCGCTTGCTGCCGGACCAGCCTCTCGGCGCCGCGGCGCCGGCCATCCGCAGGCAACTCGAGGCTCAGCTTCGATAACCATCGCAATCCTTACTGCATCGGGCAATCTGCTGGAGATCAGCTGCCATTGCTTCGAGCACTGCGCGCACCGCGTCGAATCGGACGGAGATAGAGAATCGCGCGGAGCCGGGGCGAAGGAGGCGCGAGTGGAGAGACTCTCCGATCGTATCTGCCCGGCAACCTCTGCGCGTTCGCGTCCGGATGGCTGATCGCGCCAAGGCTATTGACGTTGGCGCGGCTGACCGCGCGCCTTCGAACAGACCGGAAACGACTGGAGAACGAGGCGCTGGGTTTATGGAAACCGTTGAGACCGTTGTGATCATCTGGTTAGACCAAAAGGCAGCGACGAAGCGAATCTATATTTTCGCATTCGATAGATTCTAAATATTTTATGCATATTTTCCGTTTTTTTCTTGACAGCCGAGAAAGAACATGACGATAATCTCGGCGTTATAAGGTCAGACCACTCAGCCATTTCTAAGCTCGACCATCGTTCCCCTTTTCGCATCGCTCCAGGGGGACTTTCCGGAGGTTTCGCCATGTACCGCATTTCCGCCGCCGCCCTGTCCCTCGTGTGCCTGTTTATCTGCGTGCCTCTTTGCGCGCAAACACCCACAGCTCTTCCCTACACCATGACAACGGTGGGTGGGACCTCGCCGATGGCGGCCACTGCGGGCACGCATTGCCCGAATCTTCCCGCCGCGTTTGTCTCCACTGACGCATTCGGAGATGGGTGCCTGGCGGCAAACGGGATCTTCGGAAACGACCCCTTCAGCGGCGTCGTGGTCGATGCATTCGGCAATGTCTTCTTGAACGACGACATCAAAGGCGTGCTGCACATGATCAATCCCGACTCGGGGATCATGACGGCATTGGGGGGGCACCGGCGCGGCCTGCTCCAGTAAGGTGGATTCGTCAGGCGACGGTTGCGTGGCAGCCACAGGGACGCCCGCCGCAGCGTTCAGCGGAGCGCGCGGCGTAGGCATCGATCCCTACGGCAATATTTTGCTCGCCGGATACAACGATCACTTTGTCCACATGATCTGCCGGGCGGCGTCGCCGCTCTGCGGGAGCGGCTCGCCTTCAGCCGCAGCTCCCATCCAGATTCCCCTCGGGAACATGGGATTGGTCGCGGGATGCGCCTACGCTGGCGGTTCCAGCGGCGTCACCGGCGTGGGCGTCGACAACACACCCGCATTCACTATCGATGGCTTTAGCCTCGCCGTCTTCGCAAATCCCGGTGGAAGCTCCTCCGCCTGCACTGCGTCCCGCGGAGAAGTCGATCAGCCCCGCGGCGTCACCGGCGACATTTACGGCAATATATATTTTGCCGACACCGCAAGCGAGCGCTGGAGAGTTGTCCTTGGACCGCAATCCTACAACGGCGTATCAAATCCGCTGTGGACAATCCTCGAAGCGAACTCCTCCTGGTCGTCGCCGGCCGCTGGTTACGCCTATACGATCGCCGGACTCACCACCACGCAAACAACCAAGAGCGGCTCCTGCGCCGGCGGCGGCACGGCAACCGACAAATTCGGCGACGGCTGTCTCTTCACGGCGGCTTCAGTCAACTCCAGTTCCAGTGACGCGCAGGGAGTGGGTGTGGACAACGCGGGAAACATCCTCTTTACCGACGCCGGCAGCGGCCTGCTGCGCGTGCTGTTTGTCAGCGGCTCAGGCCCGGCTGGCGCGGCCATGGTGAATGCCATCGAAGTCAACAACGCCGGCATGTCGCCATCGACTCCGCAGCCGGGGTTCGTCTACTCGCTGGCTGGCGGCGGCAGCACCAACGGCGTCTCGACCACGCCGGCGCTTGGCAACAGCCGTACGGCTCTCGATTCCTCCACCACAAAACTGGCCGTCAGCCCGCAAGGCAGCATCTTCATCGGCGACAAGACCCGCGTGTTGTTCTTCGACATCGACACCGGCTACATCCGTATTCTGTTCACTTCGGCCGCCGCCAATGTGGCTTCGGGATCGTTCTGCAGCGGGTCATCCGGCCCCGTGTCATTGAACGCGTATAGCGATGGCTGCGCGGCAGCGAACGCCGAAGTTGGGAACGGTAACGGCCTCAGTGTGGGCGCGGATGCGCTGGGCAATCTCTACCTGGATGACGGCAACAGCAACGCATCGCAGGAACTGGTGCGCAAAGTGACGGCGCAGGGGATTGCGCCGCAGACATTGGCAGTTTCGCGGCAACAGATTTTTGAGACGCACAGCTACGGCGCCACATCGGCGACGTCGTCGGCGACGCTGAGCGCGACGCCCGATATCTCCGCTGGCTCGCCTTCGTGCACGCTCAATGGCGACAGCACAGTAGATTGCACGGTCACGATTACCAGCACGCCCTCGGCAACGGGGTTGCGCTCGGCCACGCTGACCGTCTCGAACGCCGCAAGCGGCGAAGATGCAAATGTCAGCCTGGTAAGCACAGTTACAGGATCCGCACTGGCCTTCGACGACGTGTCCACCACGGCGAGCGAAGTAACAACGCCCGTTGCGCCCACCACGATCGCTTTGCTGAACGGAATCTCTCCGGACGGCGTGGCCGCAGATGGAGCCGGCAATGTGTATGCGGCCAACGGCACGTCGATTGTCGAATCCATTGGCGGGACGGCCTACACGCTCTCGACGGCCTCGAGCACGCCAATCGCGTTGCCGGCCCTCCCCGGCCAGATTGCTGTCGATTCGCTGGGCGATGTGTATGCAGTGATCCCGTCCGCGGGAGCCATTGAAGAGCTGGCCGTCACGGCTGCGGGAAGGCCGTCGGCATATTCTCTGTTGTCGGTTGCCTACTCTCCGTGCTCGGGGTGCACGGCCGCGCCGCAGGCCGTGGCCACGGATGCTGCCGGCAACATCTATGTGACCG
>CAVXOO010000108.1:0-11858 GCA_963762945.1 uncultured Acidobacteriaceae bacterium
TCGCCAATTCCTATGCGCAGTCGATGGGATTTGGTTTGGAGCTTACGTATAACACACTAGACTATCAGTCTGTCCGTCGTACGCTAACCCTCGTGATTAACGGGCGCGAAGCTGGTCATGTAAATTATGTTATCTCCCGAAATCGGAACCCGAGTTTTATCGATTATCTCCTTGTAGAGAAGGACTTTAGAGGAGCGAGCGGGTGTGGTAAGATGCTTCTGTATAGTGCTATCAATGATATATTATTAGACGGCAGTAAATCTATTGAGTTAGATAGGCTTCCTTTTGATTTATCCCCGGGTGAAAGCTTCGAACGACGCGATAGAGAGCTGAAGAAGTGGTATACGGAATTCGGTTTTGTTGAAACCGGACAATTCCGTACCGGAACATTCCGTAAAAAGATGGTTATGAACAACTCTTCAAAATTCAACAAAATGCAGGTGGTAACATCGTTTACCGACGAAGGAATTGTTTTCTTAGTGAAATAATGTCTGCTAAAATTTGACTTGAAATCATCTTTATTCTAGTGCGTATTTTGCATAAAGATTTATTCATGAATAAACAGAAGTGGGTCATATTTCCTTTGAGTGCAAAAAAGGCATCAATGGTGGGATAGGCTTTTTGTAGCTGCTTGCGGTATAATATAATGATATGGAAAAGAAACGTTTCATCGAGCTTAATACTAAATCGATTAAATCACTTGTTAATTTTTCCATCGCTTGCAATGAACTCTTATCTACTCTTTGGTTTAGATAGAGTACAATAGCAAACATGTCTTGGGGTGCATAATTAAGCGTATTAGATTCTTTATTGATAATGTGTACTGATGCATTAAGTAGTGGGATTTTGCTTTTTTGTAAGAGCGTGCGCATTCGATCTATGTAGGCTATAAAATTTTTTCGCGGTATGAAATATTCTTGCAAAATATCAGTCTCGTTTACTAAAACATTCTCAAGATACTCTACTGAATCGTGCATAACTTCATTGCGAGAAATAATATTTTTTTTATGGACTTCATCAATAATAGGATCTATATACTTTTCTGCGATCAATTTAAAATTGAGCATTGCCGTCGTTTTGAAAGATTGATTAAAAATCTAGGCAGGTTGACTAAGCTTATTTTGCCTAATGGTTTGAAGGGACCTTCATATTCTATTTTTTTATAACCATAAATAATTATTTCTTTAAGAAATGATAATGGTGATGTTGATAGATGGGCATGAAATAAGCGATATTTATTTTGCATTTTTTCAAAAAATTCAGGAAAATCCTTGTAGTACAAGATAGTAGCATCACGCTCATACATAACATTTGCTGTTACTTCTAGTTCAACCTCGAGTAATGATACCAAATAATCCATAACCGCCAATGACGGCATCAAAAAGTTCTGGTTGTTCTTGTAGTGTAACGTTTGTATTGTCCCATCTGCAAGCATGATAGTAAATGACTTAACAGTTGAAAGTACACTGCCGATGGGGTCCATACCATGAGCATTGACTGCAAGTGAACCACCGACTGTAAAGATATCAGTTGATTGCATGGCTTTTACGGCCAAATTTTTTGAGTGTAAATAGAGTTGGATTGGGTGCCAGGTTGCGCCGCTTTCAAGCGTTAAAGTTTATTTTCTTCATCCAGATTAATAATTCGATTAAAATGAGTCATATCTAAAACGAGTGCATCTTTAAAAAATGCTTGCCCGCCCATGCTATGTCGTCTTCCGGCAATCCAAATAGGTAGGTTTTTTTCACGTGCTAATTTGAGCGCCTGATATATATCATCAACGGTTTTTATCTTCAGTACATCTTACACCCGTGTTTCATTCAAACAGCTTGAAGCAGTGATATTTTTAAATTGATCTTTCGGGTAATTTGAATCGTGTAATACTATCGGTGCTTGCCTGGGATAATGATAGGGCAATGTTCTTGAGATATTGGTTCAGCTGAGAAATAAATAAATATAGGTAGCAATCGCATATAGCCCGAATACAATGCCAAAAACTATCATTATTTTTTTAAATCGCATTGCTTTCCTCGCATGCAAAGTGAACGTTAAAAATTATCAGGGCGCCCTGACGATAAGCCATAATATTTGTCTTTATCATGGAGATCTTCTTCACAATACTCATCAAATCAGTTGGTCACATAGGTTGTTATGCCGAGCCTTTTTATGCGGTCTTTTTGCTCTTTGGTATTAGCAGTCCAAGCATTTATAAGCATTTTTTGCTTTGTCCAGTAGGATATCATTTTTGGATTAAGCATAGGCCAGTGAGGTTCAATGATGCCTGCACCTAAAAGCTTTGGCAGTAAAGGTGAGCGTAGAATAAAATCAACTATTGTGATGTCTGTGACTGATTCAATAAGGCCGTATCCGGCTATATTATTTTAGGATTAATTGATCGAATCGCATAGGTAATTCTTGGATTAAAAGAAGAAACAAACGCTCGTCCATAAAGGTTATATGTGCGAAATAATCTATCTATTTCTTTGGCTATTACCGTGTAGTTTGGATCGTTTCTTATATCAAACTCAGCTTTCATATTAGCAATACGTAGTCCCCCTATCTCGCGCGCCTTCGACTACGACGTATTGCTAGCGGGCATCTTCGAAATTGTACTTGATCGCGCCCGCCAAATCGGCGTGCCCGGGCCGCGGCCGCGTCACCAGCTTGCGCTTGGCTTCGCTCTCCGGGTCGCCCTCGACCGCCAGGGCCTCGGTCCAATTCCGCCAGTCCTTGTTGTCGATCAAGATCGCAATGGGCGAGCCGATGGTCTTCGAATGCCGCACTCCGCTGACGATATGCGCCCGGTCGGTCTCGATTTTCATGCGCCCGCCGCGGCCGAAGCCCTGCTGGCGGCGCCATAGTTCGCGGTCGATCGCCGCCAGGGATATGGGAACTTGTGCCGGCAAACCTGTCAGCGTCGCCACTAAGCATTCGCCGTGCGATTCGCCGGCTGTTTCAAAACGCAACATGAGAGGAAAGTTTTATGGTAACCCAGCCGGCCAAGATGTATCGGTCACAAGCTGTTTCGCCCGTCCCCTCAAGCGCTTATCGCAATCCCTTTGGTCCGCCGCGCTATGCTGGTCACGTTGACAGGTTTTCTTCCTGGCCAGGAAGCGTCGCATGTTTGGTGATACTGAACTTTCGCAGTCGCGCGGTATGTCGGCGGCGGAAGAATTTGGGGATCGATCCTTATAAATCCGGCAGCGGCTCCAACCGCGGGCCGGATCTCAGAGACTTGGCATTTGAGGCGGGCAAACAGGAGCGCCATCCAGCGTTCCTCAAGAAAGTCCGCCGGAAGGCGGTCAATTCATTGGCGGCCGGTAACGGACGGCGAAAAGTCCGAAACCCCCGGCCGCCGCGACGCTCCTCACCCTCAGTGTCTTTACCCTTCTGTATTCCCCTTCATCCGCGTTAAGTCGCGGCTAAATACCTCGGAGAACTCCTATAGTACACACCGTACCGTGCTACGCGACAGCGAAAAGCGATTGACAAGTCCGCATACCTTCGTTAGCATGAATTAAAATTCCAAGGAGGACTTCTTTGCCAAATAAAAAGGTAAGAAGTACGCAAAAGGTGAAAAAGCGAGCGCCGTTGAGCAGCTTGCAGACCACACGTCCTGGATCGCTGGACCGCAGACTGAAAGATTACTCGCTTGCCGCCGCCGGAGTGAGCGCGCTGGCTCTGGCATCCCCGGCGCAAGCCGCCATTGTTTCCACCACTCCTAATACGACCATTCCGCTCAACGGCGTCACCCCCATTTACGCGCCCATTACCGGATTTCCGGCCGCCATAAAAATCGTCAACTCCTCCAACTCAGGCTCCTCCCTCGTGGCGGTGTTCCCGGCCTCGGCTACACCCGCTTTCTTTGGCGGATCCAGCAAGGGTAGCATCGCCCCTGCCAGCGTCGGCCTCCGGGTGCCAACCGGCTTGACCCGGTTTACGGGTCCCCAGAGGTTGGTCTTCAGCAGCGAAAAGAGCTCCGATACCAATTTTTTAGGCGCCAACAAATATCTCGGCTTTTCGGTGGGAACCGGAGCAAGCATCCACTACGGCTGGTTGAAGTTCACCATCGCCGACTCCGATCCCGGCTACACGGTGGTGCTCAACCAGGTGGCCATTGAAGAGTGCGCCACCCAGCCCATCGCCATCGGCACCAGCAGTGGCGGCGCTTCCTGCCCGGCGCCCTCCGCCACGCCCATTCCGAATTCGTTGTGGTTAATGTCGCTCGGAATCGCCGGATTGGCTGGCCTGGAGGCGCTGCGCCGCCTCAAAAAACCGGCGTAACCTGCCATGGGCCGGCGTCTGGCCAAGCGCGTCCTGCTGATCGGCTGGGCGACGAATTCCAGAAGATTCCATTCCTGGGCGACATCCCGATTATTGGCAAGCTATTCCAATCGGAGTCGAAGACCAAGAACGATACTGAATTGATTGTCATGGTCACGCCGGAGGTTGTGTCGCCGATAGAGGCCGGCACGCCACTGCCGGAACTGAACTTCCCAGATCCGAAGTTCCTGAAGCCCAATTCGAATATCCCTATGCACCAGCCGGATGCGAAGAATGCGGATAATACATTGCCGCCTCCCGCTCCCGCGATTCCCGTCGAGACATTGATCGAAAGCAACAAGCCCGAGAAGCCTCTGATCATCGAGTCGGGAAGCACCGGGTTCGGTTCAGGTGGAGGCGCGATTAACGGTGGGGCGAGCAGCGGTGCGCCGGCTTCTGCCGCGCCAAGTGCTCCGCAGCAGTAGCGATCGCGGTGCACGGCGACGCAGGCAGCAGAGACAAGCGGACGAATCCTTTACTCGGCTTGGCGAAGGGCGTGCGGGGGTGGTTTTCTCCACCCCCTGCCGTCTCCGTGGATCCCCAACAGGTTCTTAACGTCACGCGCGGCACGATCCTTGCGGCGCGGATGGAAGCAGCGCTCACCGGAGCTGCGCGCAACAAAGGCCTTCTGGGCCGGGAACGCCTTCTGCCGGGCGAAGCATTGTGGATCGCTCCCTGCGAGTCGGTACACACCTTTTTCATGCGCTTCCCTATCGATCTTGTTTATCTGGACCGCAAGCTTAAAGTAAAGAAGGTGCGCCACAGCGTGGGGGCGTGGCGCATGTCGGCGTGTTTAACGGCGCACAGCGTACTTGAGTTGCCTGCCGGTACTGCTCTAGCATCCCGCACCCAGCGCGGGGACCAGGTGGAGATGACGCCGGTTGCGGCTCTGCCCGAAAGCTGAGAGCCGTCTTCAGATCGCAGATCAATCGCCAGGCAGACGAAAGCGGACAAAGGGTGAGAGGCTGCGGCTGTCAGGCGGCGCTGCCGAGCTCGGTCTCGGGCGCCTGCGCAGTGCTCCATTGTGCGCCGATCGCAAGAGCCACTAACACCACGGTCACTCCCGCAAAGCAGCGCAGCAGTATGGGGTGTGCGATCAGAATTCCAGAGGCGAAACGCACCCCAAGCGACCAGGCGAGTGCGAGGGCAAAGAAGCCGCCAGCGCGGCGGAAGTTGCGCGTTCCTATGCCGGAGGCAAACGCCCCGAACGCCATTCCCGGAATCAGGTCGATGACGTAATGCTCACCGGTGGAAAGGGTCGCCATGCATGTCGCGGCAAAGAAAATGAACGCGACCGCCTTCCAGACTCGGCCCGGCGCGAACATAAGAATCACAAGAGCGGTGCCAACATGCAGAGAAGGAAATGCGTTTGGCATCCCTGTCAGGCGCACGGCTACGGGCGGAAAAGCCGGCGGGCTCAGCCATTGTTTACCGAATGCATAAACTGGCCCGCACGCCGGGACAATGGCGTAAAGCAGCGGGCCGGTAACAAGCTCCGCAACGTAGGCCATGATGATCGATCCCTGGCTGCGCCGGTAGTGCGTCACGAGATACCAGGCGATCATCATGGGAATCATCGCAATGTAGATAATTCCAAGGGGATGGCGCAGCAAGCCTTGCAGCGGCCGTGCGATACAGGCGGTCTGAATGCCGAGCGACATATCCAGGCGCGCCAGGACGTAGTCGAACTTCCAGGGGAAAGCGGCGCCTTCGCGAGCCATGAAGATTGTAACGAGCGTGCCGTAGAAGAAGTTGAGGATAAGCGCGAAGACCAGGCCAACCCGGGCTTTGTCTTTCTCGTCCCGAAGCATCCAGACGATGGAAAGGGAAAGGGCCACGATGGCGAGGAAGGCTGGATGCAGAAGGACGTCGGTTATGCGCATGGGGCACCTTAGCGAGAGGAGCTATCCGAGAGAGTAGGCGAAGCGGGAACTGGCAGAACGCTCGGCTCGCGGGCAGCGGCGCGCGCGAAGAGATACCAGACGAACCATGCCGGGGCGGTCCAGAGGTAATACGGGGAGACAGGCTTGGCGCCATGCAGAAATTCGATCAGCACAACTGATGACATGAGCAGGAAAAGAATCGGAATAAGTCTGGAATGCTTCGCCGAATAGAGGGCCGCCAGGATGGCTGGCAGCACCATGACTTCATCGAAGATCCAACCATGGGGTGCGCACAATTCAGAGACAAGCAAGAGCAATGCGCCGTTATGGAGCCAACTCCAAGTGGCGCGGCGAGTCCAGAAATACCAGAGCGCCCAAATAGATGCGGTGGCCGCAGGAGCGTATTGCAGCCAAAGCGCATTGCGATCAATGGCAAAACGAAGAACAACGCTCATGGTGGGTATGAAAGCCGTCAGAATCACCGGATTGTTGTGTACCAACGACGAGTATTGGGTCCACGCCTGCGGGTCGAAATAATACGAAAGCGCGCAACTGGCGCCCAACGCCGCAGCCAGGCCCACGAGGACGCGATAGGCTTTCCGGTACAAGATCCACGCAAGCATGACGATGCCGAATGGCAGAAACAGGTGCGGCTTCACGGTGCAAAGGAGAAGAGATGCTCCTGCCCAAAACGGCCGCGACTCATGAAAGTAAAAAAAGAGCGCGACGCCCAAAAGCAGAAACGCGCCAAGCTGTCCGGCCATTATGCAGACATAGACCGGAGCGAAAAAATAGCAGAGCAGGTGCAGGCCGTTATCCGGCTTTCCATGCAGCTCCCAAAGCAACCGGACCGATACCATTAAACAAAAGATGAATGCGCTCAGCCACAAAACCGCGCCTGTCTTTGCGCCGAAGAAGCCCAGAGGCAGTACGAGGAAAAAGGCCGCAGGCATATCCAGCGATACGTTCGGCCAGGTGCCTGTGAGCCCTTCCTTGTGTTCGATACGGAAAATCGCCGTTGTGTCGTAGGGGCATTCATGGTGGACAAGCTGTTTTCCCGTCGCCCAAAAACCGATGAAGTCGCTATTGCCCAAATTGAAGGAATTCACGAAGAGAACGAGCATTCCAACGCTGAAGGCAAACAAGCAGATAGCGACCAACGTGCTTGCGGTTTTGTTTGTCATTCGTTCAGTTCGCACCCAAAATTAAGGCAGCAAAGACCAGAAAAGCACGTGCGCGCGCGGAGCCAGGACGCCGCTCGCTGATTGCCCATCGCAATTATAACCACAGCGAGGCTTGGTAGAGAGCCATTTGCGGCGGAGCCGCGCGCGAGACCTGGGCGCATTCAAGATCGGCACAGGCTGCGGACCGCCCTTGCGGGACTTGGCTGGCTGCGGCCGGACTCCTGGCTACGTCTGGTTGACCCCTCGGGAACGCGCAATGAGATACCAGACGAGCCATGCCGGAGCGGTCCAGAGGTAAAGGAGCGAGACGACGCGGACGCCGCAAATCATCTCGATGTCCATGGCGAAAACAGCCAATGCGAGAATCAACAGGAGGCTGCGCCGGCGGGTGGTGTAGACGCCATCGAGAAGGGCGGGAACGAGCAGGCACTGGTCATAGATCCAGCTGTAGGGCGCGGTGAGCAGAGAGACGAGCATCAGCAGGCTGCCGTTGGTTTTCCAGTCCCATGCGGCGCGGCGACGCCAGTAGTAGACGACAGCCCAGATGCAGCCGAGCGCGGCGGGCAGGTACTGCAGCCAGGTCGCCGCGGGATCGATCCACTGGCGCAGGGCGCGTGTGAGGCAGGGAATGAATTCATCGGCGACGGTGGGCGAGCGCAATAGATGGGTGTAGTCGATCCAGACGCGCGGGTCGATCAAAGAGGCGGCGGCGCTGGAAATCGCGAGGGATGCAGCAGCGCCCGCCAGCAGCTTCCAGGCGCGCGCGACCACGATCCAGGCAGCCAGAGCGGCGACAAACGGCAGAAAAAGATGTGGTTTGAGGGCGCAAAGCCACAGGCATGCCCCGGCGAGAAATGGCCGTGAGCCATGCCAGCGCAAAAACAGGGCCAGCCCCAGCAAGGAGAAGAGTGCGGTCTGGCCCATCAGGAAGCAGAGCAGGGCCGGCGTGAAGGCGAGCGCGATCCAATGCAGGCGATTGGGAGGATCTCCGTAAAGCTGGCGGACCATGCGCACGGAAAGCAGCAGGCAAGCCAGCAAGAGCAGGGACCAAAGCACGGCGGCCATCCGCAAACCGAGGAATCCAAGCGGGTAGGCGAGCGGCAAAGCCCAGGGAGGGTTGCGCATGATGAGAACGGCGCCCGCTTTCAGGCCTTCGGCATTCTCCAGCGCGGAGATGGCGTTGCGGTCGTAGGGATTGCCATGGAGGACGAGTTGGCGGCCTGTGGCCCAATAGGAGACGAAATCGCGTGAGCCAGCCAGATTGCGCGAACCGCCGGGATATCCGGCCAGTTGAATCGAAAAGTAGAGAGCGGCAAACGCCAGCGTGAGCCCGGCGACCAGAGCTATCGAGATCTCCGCCAGGTCGTGCCGTTCTTGCGCTGGTGGAGAATCGAGCTTGCCAGCCATAGAGGCTATTCTCATATACTCGCGTTTTGAAGTCGAGAGAATGTTTGGGAGTAATGCCAAGGAGACCATGCCCCAGATGAACCAGCGCGCTCGCGTGGCGATGAAGATCCTGATCGCAGTGGCTGCCGCGGCTGCCGTGCTTGCGGCTTACATGGTCGGCTACAGGGACGACAGCGCCGCAAAAACCGACTTCATCAGCTATTGGGCCGCAGGACACCTCCTGGTTCATGGGCAGAATCCTTATGGTATTCCGGCAGTGCGCGCGCTCGAAGTTGCTGCGGGACGCGACCCCGGCGAACCAGTATTGGTGATGCGGAATCCGCCGCTGGCGTTTTTTATGACTCTGCCGTTGGGGTGGATAGGCCCCAAGGCCGGCCTGATTCTCTGGGATTTTTTTCTGATCGGGACATTGGGGCTGGCCAGCCGCTTGCTCTGGCGGATTAACGGCCAGCCGGATAGCTTGCTCAATTTTTTCGGATTCGTATTTCCGCCCGCGCTTGCATGCCTGATGGCCGGGCAGACCGGAATCCTGCTCCTTCTAGGGTTAGTGCTCTTTCTTTTCCTTTTTAACGATCGCCCATTCCTTGCTGGCGCATCACTCTTTCTGTGCGCGCTCAAGCCGCACTGCTTCGTGCCGTTCGGTATTGCCCTCCTGCTTTGGTGCGTCACGGCAAAAAAAGGCTATCGCATTCTCGCCGGCTTCGGCGTTGCGCTGTTTGCAAGCTGTTCGCTGGCTTACGCCGTCAACCCGCACGCCTGGGCCCAATACCAAGCAATGATGCGCGCGGGCGGTGCCCTGAACGAGGTTGTGCCCAAGCTGAGCGCCGAGCTCAGGCTGGTGATCGATCCGCATGCCGTATGGATTCAATTTGCTCCCGAGGTCGCCGCCAGCCTATGGACGGTCTGGTACTTCTGGACCCGGCGCCAATCGTGGGACTGGATGGATCATGGGATGATTCTGCTGTTGGTCGGAGCGATTTGTAACCCGTTTGGATTTCTCACCGACGAAACCATGCTGCTTCCAGCGATTCTTGCGGGAGCCTACCGATGCATGGAATCGCGCCGGCCCCTTTGGCCCCTTGCGGTGCTCACCCTGGTCGGAGTCTTGGAGCTCGAGATGGGCGCGACGATCGTCTCGCAGTACTATTTATGGACGACGCCGGCATGGCTTGGCTGGTACCTGTACGCGACGGGGAGATTTTCCCGGCGGACAACGGCCCCCAGCAGGATCTCCCAGCCAACTGCCGGTTAATGCGGCCGGCATCGATCATCCCTGCCGACAAGGGAGATTTCTTCGAGAGACAGGCTACTGTGAAACCGCGTCGGGATTAAAAGGACGAATGAGGAGCGAAGGTGAACTGGGCCCGGCGCGAAAAATCAATCTTTAATCGGCTTCATCAATGTATACGGAGCCGCTCTTTGGAACCAGAGCTGTAAACAGCTGTATACACAATAAGAATCCCCTAATAGTGGTATATTATTTCCACGCTATTGATTTTAAAGTGCAAGCTAACGTGTGCTGGAACGGCACGCCAGATGCACTGAATCAAGCGCCCGGCTGAGGCTGGGAAATACCACAATCGGAGAGGAACGAAAATGAACAATCTGTTTCTGGCAATGTATGTGAAACTGCAAGACCTGATGAAGCACGAGGAAGGTCAGGATCTTATCGAGTACGCCCTGATCGCAGCCCTTATCGCAGTCGCCGCCATTGCTGGCATGAAGAACGTGGCCAGCGCGGTGAACTCTCTCTTCTCGAACGTCAGCAGCCTTCTCGCTTAACTCCTGGCCGCACCACGTACCCCAGGACTTCAGCTTCTTGATAGGGAGGCACAGACCGGCAGGTTGCAGGTGTGTGCCTCTTCTGTCAGGCTTGAAGCTCGGGTCCTCTACAACGAGGGTACAAGCCGGGCAAGATGGCGTGGACTCTCGTAAAAACGATCTGATCGGCTTCAGTGTTCTCGCACGACTCGAAGCTTCATGCAAGCGCGCACGCCGGCTCTGGCAGCAATATCGCTGCAAGCAGAGAGCCGGATGCGCGCTATACATGCTTCTAGTTCGTGGCACTCGAGGGGCTGAAGAACGGCAGAGAAGTTTGGGGTGTGTGGCAACGCATCGCTTGTTGTGCTGGTGCGGATGTTTGCGTTTATAGCACCAGCTACGGTGAACAGGGTGCTCACGAGTGTTGGCCGCTCATTTCTCAAGAGATCATTTCTCCAGGATATGGGAAGCCAATTCCCGACGCACGATTTCACCCGGCACCTCGGTCTCTCCGGGGAGGATGCGCGATTCGCCTGAGGGCGGCAAACGCGGCTTCTCCTCGTAAAGAGCGAGCCATTCCGGTGATCGGCACTTCACAAGCCAAGAGGAGAAAACTGCTTAGGCATCGACTTTCATGTCGGTGAACGACTCCAATGACAGTGAAAGCGAGGCTACAGGAAACCTTGGCGTGGGTGGTGGCCGGCCATCGAGCGATAGGGGTGTGCAGGAATGAACCAAGTTTTTGCAAGGTTGCACTTACGAGTCCGCGCGCTGATAAGAGAGGAAGACGGACAGGACCTGATTGAATATGCTTTGATCGGCACGATCCTGGTTCTGTTGATGGTAGCGACCTTCCCTCCTTTCGCGGCAGTCGCGAACTCTGCTTTCGCCAGCGTCAGCAGTTTGCTTGCTTGATCTCGCCTGATTTCGAAGCGAGAGCTATCTCAGGCAGGCGCTGCTGAAGCTTTCGAATCACTTCGGCTCTGGACCGGGCCTTACACCCTCCGTAGATTGAAATGCGGAAAGAGGCTGGATGAAGGCGGATCGTCCGCACTCATCCGGCCTTTTTTTTGCGTTGAGAGCAATTCTCCTTGAGATGAATTCCGGAGCCGAAGCGTTGCTGCGCCGGTTGGAACGGGAAATCTGCGCCGGACCCAGCCCGCACCTGGGTTATGATCGGATACCAAAACGCCGAGCCCGGTAAGCGAAGGTGACCAGAGGGGTTCGCGCGGAAAGATTCGGGCCTGGCAACCTCCGTGTCATGCCGTAGAATCTCGATGATTCCGCACGTTTCATGAGA
>CAVXOO010000109.1:0-4344 GCA_963762945.1 uncultured Acidobacteriaceae bacterium
GTTTCTTCTTCTTCTTCTTCTTCTTCTTCTTCTCCATCCATTTCCATCCACTCCATTCTATTCATTCGTTCCCAACTGGCTCTCGAATCTTCTCCTGCGCTTCTTGAGATTCTCCATCATGGGACAGGTTGTACGGCAAAGATTGTGCAAAAGTTTCCGCCTGACCGGCTTGCAAGCCTTTTCAGGGCGCCTGACGTTCTGTTCCAAAAGTCCAGTGAATAACCGGACTTGTCATCCTGAGTGCAGCGAGACCGCCAAGGGTTCAAAAGGCAACCACAATCACGGGACGAATCCCTCACATGGGAGCAGGAGGCAGCATGGCCCGTTGAATAGCGCGGCGAGAATGGCATCAATCTCTTCAAAGACGCGGGAACGTCCACCCGCTCCCTTGCTCCCTTGCTCCCTGTCTCACCCCGGCCAGTTCGGCGTAATGCGAATCAAATCGAGTTTTCCCTCGGCCGCGCCTGTATCTTCAAGCACAAACTCGGGCGACGCCGCAGGCACCGCCACAATGCCGCGCGTCGGCAACTCCACCGGCTCAAATCCCGCGCCGCCGATCCGCCCCGCTCCCGCCGCGGCAAACAAATAGGCAAGGCCGGGCTTCTCCGCGCCACGAAGGCTCGCGCTTGTCCGGCCGCGCTCCACCGGAATCCTCTCCATGCGAAAATACTCGACGTCGATCAGCACGGTGCGATCGGCAAGTACCTGCGGCGCGATTTTCCCCGCGCGAGTGGTGAGTTTGGTAGCTTCGAGCGATTTCGCAATGTGCAGTTCGCGCCCGCGTCCGTAGTCGTACATGCGATAGGTCAAATCGCAGTTCTGCTGCGTCTCGAGCAGAATCGATCCTGGCCAGATGGCGTGAATCGTACCCGCATCCACAAAAATCGTGTCGCCGGCCGACACCGGCACGGCGTTCAGGCTGGCTTCGAGCGTTCCCGCCTGAATTCTCTTCTCAATCTGAGCGAGCGTCGTGCCGGGTTTCACGCCCACGGCCACCTCCGCGCCCGGCTCCGCGGCAAGCGTGTACCAGCATTCGGATTTCCCCCGCGGATCGCCGTACTTCCGCGCCATCTCGTCGTCGGGATGCACCTGCAAGCTCAGCTTTTCCCGCGCAAAAATCGTCTTGATCAGCAGAGGCGAGTCGGCCGAGGGTGCGCCAGCGCCGAGCAGCGCCTCATGCTCCTCGGCAAAGAGCGCCGCGAGCCGCTTGCCCGCGTGGGGCCCGGTTAGAACCTTGCAATCGTCGCCCGTGAGCCAAACCTCGCCGATGGGATCGCCCACGGCCGCGCAATCGTACCAGGGACGCAGATCGCAAAATCCCCACACGCGCGCCACAAATTGCGGCTCGATCTGAAACGGCGTCATTGCCGCCATGGAATCGCTCCTGAAGAATTTCCTCCCCCACTCTAGCAGACCCGCAAATCAACAAGCGGTATCCCTCAATTTTCCCAATCACAGGCAAAATCCCGGCTGAACACTTTCTCTGTTGTGGTACGCTGATCGCATCATGCGACGCATGGTTTTCGTGTTTCTTGCTGCAATCTTTCTCTATGCGGCTCCGCATTCCGCCGCCGCGCAAAAGTTTCTCCCAAAGTCCATCCAGTTTCAGGGTGACCCCGAGTACAGCGACACGGAGCTGCTGGCCGCAGCCGGGCTCAAGAAGGGTGTGGTCCTCGGCTACGCCGAGATGCAGGACTATTCGAAACGCCTCCTCGCCACCGGCATCTTTGCCACGGTTGCCTTCAAGTTCGACGGTCAGGACCTGATCTTCATGCTCACGCCCTCGACCGATCTGTTGCCCGTCCAGATTGAGAATCTTCCTCTCACGCCCGGCAAGGAACTTGATCAAAGAATCCACGCATCGGTTCCGCTCTACCACGGCAAAGTTCCCGCCGAGGGCGGACTGACGGACGACGTCGGCGCGGCGCTCCAGAAGATGCTCGCCGGCGAAGGATTGCAGGCAACGGTTACGGCCACAACTGCGTCCGATCTGATTACGCAAAAGTTGAACGCGGTCAGTTATTCCATCACCGCGTCGCCGGTCAATGCCAGCGTGGTCCGCGTAGATGGCGTCTCCGATGCGTTTCAGTCCAATGTCCAGGCGGTTTTGGCCAAGGCTCAAAAAAATCCGTTTTCCACAATGAACACAGCAGCCAACCTCGAACAGGCTGTCGTGCAGTTTTATGGCGATCAAGGCTATGCCGCCGTCAAAATTCAAGTCACGCGCTCGGGCGATCCCCGCCTCGACTCTGGATCCATCGTCGTGCCATTTACGATTCGGGTTCAGGAGGGCCGCGTCTACAGTGTGGCTTCGATTCAGTTGCCGACCGGCGCACCGATGACGCAGGCCGAGATCGATAAGTTGCTCTCTTCTCCATCGTCGCAACTCCAGGGCGTGAAAGTGCGCTCCGTCTGGGAATTGCTGGCTTCGCGCTACCACAAAAAGGGCTACCTCGATTGCAAAGTCACACCCCATGCCATACTCGATGATGCGGACGCCACCGTCAGCTATACGGCCGACGTCGATCCCGGCCCCGTCTATCATCTGGCCTTCGTCAAATTCGACAACGTCAGCGACGATTTGCGCACCATGCTCATCCACAACTGGGAGATGATGCCCGGCGATCCCTTCGACGAAAGCTATGTGGCCGGCTTCATCTACAAAGTGCAACAGCAGGATCCGGTTCTGCGCCGCTCCCTGGCCGGCGTGAAAGTCAAGTTCGATGCCACGGCCAATCCCACCACCCACGAAGTGAATGTGGTGATTCGGCTGGAAAAATAGCGGCACGCACCTCATCTCATTTCCATGCCGCACTCCGTGAATGGCGGTCGAAGGCCGCGCCCGCCCGTGCGGCCAGCACCCGCTTTTTGTTAATCTTGGCGGAGCATGATCAAACAGGCTCGACTGATTTCCGCTCTACTTCTTTTCTCTTCGCTTCCATCGATCGCGCAAAAGAAGCCCCTCGTCCGCGCAAAGAAAGGCGCCGGCCAAGGCCATACGCTTCGAAGGCGCGCCGCAATACTCGCAGGAGGAACTTCTCGCGGCTTCCGGCCTCAAACCCGGTGCGCATCTGACCCCGAGCGAAGTGAGGGCTCACGCCAAACAGCTCAACGACACCGGCCTCTTCGCGGTAATCAAGTTCGCGACGGACGCAAGGGGCTGCTCTTCACGCTGACGCCTACGACCCAGCTCTTCTCCATCCACCTCGACAATCTGCCGCTCAAACCAGGCAAAGAACTCGACGACCAGCTGCACGCGCAATTCCCGCTCTTTCACGGCCTGGTGCCCGCCAACGGCTCCGATGGTTGACGGCATCCGTCAGACATTTGAAGAAATGCTCGCCAACCAAGGCATCAAAGCAACGGTGAAAGCCGAGGTCACCAGCGGCCTAGGTCCCAGCAAAATCACGGCCATGAACTTCACAGTCGTTTCGCCGCCGGTGCGCATTGGCCCGATTCAGCTTTCCGGCGTTTCGACCGTCATGCAGGCCAAGGTCAACGCTCTTGTTAGCGGCCAGACGGGAAACGCATTCGATACGGAGAACTCCACGATCGGCCTCAAGAATGCCTTCGAGGACCTCTACCAGGATCAGGGGTATGCGGCCGTCGCAGTCAACGTGACCGAGATAGAACCCCCTATCATTTCGGGACAATCCTCCGATCAAGCGATCGAGATTTCCTACACGGTCGCGATCAAGGAGGGCGGCATCTACAAGCTGGGCACGATCGGTTATCCGCCTGACGCGCTGGTGCCGCGCGCGGAGGTTCAGAGAGTCTTGTCGAAATATCCGGCCGGCTCGGGAAGGCCGTTGGATCTATTCTTGCTGGCGGTGCGCGACGCCTATCACGCGCGGGGCTACCTCGATTGCTCCATCGTTTCGCATCCCTCGTTCAACGAGACCACGCACATCGTGAATTACAGCCTCGAGGCTGTTCCCGGCCCGCTCTATCAAATGGGCGCAGTCGAGTTCGACGGCGCTCCAGATCCTATGGCCGCGCGGCTCAAGCGTCTTTGGAAGCTCGCGCCAGGCCAGACCTTCGACGAAAGCTGCATCTCAGGCTTCGCGGCTTTCGCACAAAAGAAAGACAAGTCCCTGGCGAAATGGATGCAAACCGTGGTCACGACGTACGACATCAAGCCGGACCCGGCCACGCACCAGGTCAACGTCGTCTTCCACTTTGCCAAAGCCGCGCAGGGCGGGCACTAACATCCACTACGCGCGGTGCGGACCATGACTCGGGATCTGGACGAATGCTGTGACAATGCCGCACATTAGGAGGGGCGATAGAAATGAAATTGAAGAATGGTTGGGTCACGATGCTTGTGTAGGTTTGGGGTGGTCA
>CAVXOO010000110.1:0-9774 GCA_963762945.1 uncultured Acidobacteriaceae bacterium
CCAGAAGCGCGACCAACGTGGCTAGCCCGATGCTCACCGCCGTCAAACTCGGTGTCGCGCCGGTACGCGGCAACGCGAGCGCCGTCGAGACGAGTCTCTTCCTGCGCCATTCGTGCAAATGTCAGGCGGAGCTCGTCCATGAGCAGCAATCCCTTATCGGATTCAACAATCTCCAGGGCTTGCTTCGCGTTTCCCGCACGGCAAAGTGCGATGGTTTGCGCCAATTCGTCTAACTTCTCGCGTGCCACGGTGCGCAACTTATAAATGTTCGCTTGTTGAACAGGATTCTCGGAGGTCAGGCGCGCCACGTTGTCGATGCGCGGACCGACCTCGGATACAGCTCGTTCATACGGCGCAAGGTATTTTGGACTCCTCGTCACAAGGAAGCCGCGCTGGCCCGTCTCGGCATCTTGTAGTGTCGACTCGGCCTGCTCCAGCTCAACCAGAACCTGGCGTGTGTGAAGTGTCCATTGCGCGGCGCCAGACTGCACCTCAAGCCGGTGTCTTATGTACGCAGCATTGCCCAGGAGCAGCAGGCCCAGCAGAATGAAGCCCGCGATAATGCCAAACTGCTTGAGAGAGGCACGCATAAGATATTCGCTACCTGCACGGATGGGACCCCGCGAGCAGCTTGCGGCAACTGTTCACGGCGGGGAGCCCGCTCCTGGCGCGCGTAAGGGAAGAACGCGGTAATTTCTATCATGCGCCCCCGGGGAAAGCCGGAACAATCGCCCAGGCTGAGCTAGAGTACTGCGGCGCCGGTCGAGGTGTCAAGGCTTAGGGACTCTGCGGCGATGTGCAAGTCCTTTTGTATCCGTTATTTAGAAATGCGCGCGCGCATCAATAAGCCGCGACCCCCTGTAAGGTTTTGGCCAAGGATTAGCGTGTGGGATGCTGCGCGTGCCTTCGTACGTCTTCGCGGCAGTCGTGGTGCTCACCAATCAGGACGCGATTGACGCGGCGAGCACGATCGCGCACCTGACCGCGCCGCTGGTTGCGGGTTATGCGCTTGCCGCGCCCGAGCAGCAGGCGCTCGAGATATACCGCGGCTTGCAGCGGGGCAGCATCGATCGCACGCTGCTGGCGCCGAATTTGAACGACTACTTTACTCCCGAAGCCATCGCCGACTTCCAGACGAGCCTTGCGCCGCTGGGCGAGCCGCTTTCTCTGCGGCAAACTCACACCGAGCTTCGCGGCGGCATGACCTTCCGCGAGTTCGAGATTGTTTATCCCGGGCGCCGGCTCGAGCTGACCACGTACACCTATCCCGACGGCAAACTCGAGCAGTTCCTCATCGCTCCCGCCGAGTGACAAGGGAGACGGAGAGACGAATGTGCGCGAGTGAATGGAGTGCCGCAGCGGAGCGCGCGCCGAACCGAGCGCACCGCGTGGCGTTTTCGATTTCGATTCTGTGCCTCAGCCAGATACTGACCCTTCGCGATCGCGTCTTAGGCTGGACGAGGTGCGGGCGCCTTTCCGAGAATGTTGGCGAACGCGCATCCGGCCACGCGATTCCGAGCGGTGCGCATCTTCTCGATGCGGTTTTTGTTGAGCCGGACGGGGTTCCCGCGCGGGCTGCGGTGCTGGTTTGTCATGGAATCGGCGAGACCGTGGAGCAATGGTTCGGTGTGCAGCAGATTCTCGCGGGCCAGGGCGTTGCGTCGCTGGTTTTCGACTACTCGGGCTATGGCAAAAGCACGGGCCGGCCCGGCTGGGAGCAGTTTGAGTGGGATATGGTTGCGGCCTTCGCGGTTCTGGAAAAGTTGACGCCGGAGCTGCCGGTGTCGGTGCTGGGATTTTCGCTGGGCAGCGGCGTGGCCGCTGCGGCGATTCATCGGGTCGAGGCGCAGCGGCTGATTCTTTGCGAGGCCTTCACGTCGTTTCGCGATGCCGCCGTGGCCGGCGGAGTGCCTCGTGCGCTTGCCGGTCTTGTTCCACCCATCTGGCACGCACAATCGCGGCTAGCCGCGTGCCGGGTTCCGGTTCTCGTTGTCCACGGAGAGAAAGACTGGCTTTTTCCCGTCGCCATGGCGCGGGAACTCGCGGGCTGGTGCGAGCCGCGAGCTCAGGTTGTCGTGGTTCCCGGCACCGGGCACAATCAGCCTTTCCGCAAGCCGCGCCTGGATTATTGGGGGCCGATCACCGCGTGGATTTGCGGATAGGATTGGATCTGCGGATGGCTTTTCGGCGCGAATCGAAATTCTCACTCGAATAAAATCGATCCGAAGCGCCGCACGACAGGCGGTTTACGAGCCGCCCCGCTCGGGTTCCCCGTCGTCGCGGCGTTCCCTTTCCAGGCGATCTTCACGGTCTTCGCGTTCTTCCTGCTCCCGCCGCTTTTTCTCTTCCTCGCGCTCTTCGCGTCCGTCAGCCATGGTGCGCTCCTCAATCCAGTGTATGGCGCTCTGCCAATGCTCTCGTCCAAAAGGCTGGCGTCCTCAGGACCCGCGAGACCCGATAGACTAGAAGCTGACCATGTTTGAGAATCTTTCCGACAAACTGCAGCGCGTCTTCAAGAGCCTTCGCGGCCAGGGCACGCTAACTGAAGAAAACATCGCCGAAGCTCTCGGCGAGATCCGCGTGGCGCTGCTCGAAGCCGACGTCAACCTGAAGGTAGTCACCGATCTGATCGACCATATTCGGGAGAAGGCCGTCGGCGCCGAAGTGCTCACGGCGCTATCGCCCTCCGAGCAGGTGGTGAAGATCGTTCGCGACGAGCTGATTGCGCTGCTGGGCAAAGATACCGCGCGCTTCAACTTCGCCTCGCGTCCGCCCACGGTGATTTTGATGGCGGGGCTGCAGGGCTCAGGCAAAACCACGACCAGCGGCAAGCTGGCTGCGTGGCTCAAGAAGGGCGGCCACCGGCCGATGCTGGTTTCGGTCGACGTCTACCGGCCTGCGGCGCGCGAGCAGCTCAAGGTTGTCGCGAAATCAGTCGAGGCCAGGTTGTACGAGGGCGATCTGAAGGGTGAGGCCGTTGGATCGGCGCTGGTTGAGCGGCTCGCCAAGGAAGCGCGACGTGAAGCCGTCATCATGGGCTGCGACACGCTCATCGTCGATACCGCTGGCCGCTTGCATGTGGATCAGGAACTGATGGCCGAGATGGAGAGCTTGAAAAAGCTGCTCTCGCCGCAGGAGATTCTGTTTGTGGCCGATGCCATGACCGGCCAGGACGCGGTGAACTCGGCGCAGGATTTTCATTCGCGGCTTGGATTAACTGGTGTGATCCTCACTAAAATGGACGGCGACGCGCGCGGCGGCGCGGCGTTGTCGATTCGTCACGTGACGGGGCAGCCCATCAAGTTCATCGGCGTGGGCGAAAAGCCGGACGCCTTCGAACCTTTTCATCCCGATCGCATTGTGGGCGGCATTCTGGGCATGGGGGACATGCTTTCTCTGATCGAGAAGGCCGAGTTCGACCCTCGACCGCAAGAAGAGCGAGGACCTGGCGAAGAAGGCGCTGCTCGGCGACGGATTTTCGCTCGAAGATTTCCGCGATCAGTTGCGGCAGATCAAGAAGCTCGGTTCGATGGAATCGATTTTGAAGATGCTGCCCTCGGTGGGGCCCTTTGCTGGAATGAAGGAGGCCGCGGGGCAGGTGGACGAGAAGCAATTTGTGCGCCTCGAGGCGATCATCAATTCGATGACACCCAAGGAGCGCCGCAATCACGAGATCATTTCCGGCGCGCGGCGCAAGCGCATCGCCGCTGGTAGCGGGACCAGCGTGCAGGATGTGAACCAGCTCCTGCGCCAGTACGCGCAGATGGCCAAGATGTTCAAGAGCGTGGGCAAGATGGGCATGGCGAAGAGCATGATGCGGGGCGGGCTTTCGGGGATGGGCGGCAAGCAGCGGTTTGGGCGGTAGGCGACATCATGCCTCTTCAGGACCAACTCGACGAGATTACCGCCAGCACGCGGCGGCTTGTGCAGGCGGAGCGCATGGCCATTGGCGAGCGGGCGGTTGTGGAGCTGTTGAATTCCGGGATCGAGGATAGGATTTTGCCGGTGGGCGCGGCTGCGCCGGAGTTCAAGCTCAACGACGCATCAGGGCGGCCGGTGCGCTCGGCCGATCTGCTGGCGCTTGGGCCTTTGATCCTCAAGTTCTTTCGCGGGCGCTGGTGCGCCTACTGCGCGACCGAGCTGGAGGCGTGGCGCGACCTCTATCCACAATTGCGCGAGGCCGGAGTGCTTTTGGCCGCCATCAGTCCGCAAACCGAGCGGCAGAGCGACTTCATGGTGGGCCAGCACACGCTGCCGTTCCCTGTGCTCAGCGATCCGGGATGCGCCGTCGCCGAAGAGTTTGGATTGGCTTACACCGTTCCCGAATACCACCGCGACTACTACCGTTCGATCCTGGTCAACATTCCTTTTGTGAATGGCGACGAGAGTTGGCGGCTGATTCTGCCGGCGACGTACGTCGTCAGCCAAGCCGGGCGAGTCGTCTATGCTCAGGCGCACGCCGACTTCCGCGTGCGGCCTGAACCGGAAGAGGTTCTGGCTGCCGCGCTGGCTGCAGTTGGCCGATAGCATGAACACAGCCCCGGGAGCCGCTAGGAGCCTCCTTCTTCTTCCTCGTCGTCGCATTCGCCACATTCGAAGTCGGTCAATTCGAGGAAGCCATCGATGGATGCTTTTTTGCCGCAGCCGATATCGAAGTCCAAGGTGACGGGACCCTCGCAGTTCGTAAAATAGTGGTCCACGGTTTTATCGCCACTACAGACTTCGTTTTCGTCCTCGTCCAAGACGCTGAAGTGGAACTTTGCCTCGTAAGAGAAGCCGTCGTCGCAGCCACCGGGAACGCAGATGTCGCTGAGATCGAACCTATCGGTCGATTTGCCTTTTTCGTCCAGGTTGGTATATTCCTCGCCCTCGTTCACAACTTCTCCGCCGGCCGTAATCGTATAGTTGACGTTGATCTGGCCGTTCTTTGGTCCCTTACACACAAGATTGAGTACCTGCTGGAATTCGCAATCTTCGCCTTCGTCGCCGTCCTCGTCATTTTTCAGCTGAGGCGCAAGGCAACGGCAGAAATAGTACCTGTCGGGGTCCGGGCGCAAAGCTGTTTTCTTTTGCGAAGGCGACACGTTCATCACGGGCTTTGCTCCCGGATCGTCCTTGGGGACGGAGAAGAGCGCGCACTTTCCGGCGCATCCCGTGCTCTCGCAGTAGAGTTCTCCGGCCTCAGTAATTCTTAGCTCACATTTGCCTTTGTCGTCCTGAGGCGGGAATAGAGGGCCGGCAGCTGGTGGACGCACCGCGGTTTTGCCGCCGACTCCCGTAGCGGTTTTCGTCACACCGGGACAGCAGCAGGTACACGAACCGCTTCCGCTGCCGCTCGACCCAAGAATGCCGGAAACTGTTACAGATCCGAATTTGCCTTTGAGGGTGACTTTTACGGTGATCAGGGGCGTTCCCCAGCCCCAACTGTAGGCAAGGTTGCAGCAGTCGCTTCCGGGGATGCGCTTACAAGAGATAGGAACACACTTGGCGGTCCCCAACGTCATATCGCCGCCGCAGTTCTGATCGCAGATGAGCAGCGAGCCGTCCGGCTTGCAATTGGGTATGCAATCGGCCCAGATTTTTCCGCGCGTCATGTCCGCGAAGTTGGTTTGCCAAATCCAGCCGATGTGGTAGTCGAAGCATCGGCTGTGGTGGTCTGTGATGACAGTGTTAGACAAAATGCTGTCGTAAACGACGGACTGCCCATTGGTGACGCAGACGCTGGAGACTTTTTTCCCGCCGCGCAGCCAGGAAATTCTGAAAACATGCTCACCAACCTGAATGTGGCTGCGGACAAGCTTTTTCCATTTCGCGATCAGGGCGCGAGTGACGGTTGGATCGTCCTTGATGCGGAGGAATTTGATCGGTCCAGGGGTCGAGTCGTTCCAGCTTGGAAACCAGACCTTGATGGGGTCGGTCATTTCTGTCTCGATTTCTTTGGCATGCACACGGTCCTGGATCGTCCCGTGGTAGGTCCAGCCCGTCATCTTCACCTGTTTTCCGAAGCGGCGGTTCCAATTTGTGCGCGCAGTGGCAAGCTGCTTTAATACGGCCGCGGGTGCTTTGGGCATTTTGCTCGTCATCGGGGAAAACCTCCATGTTCCCGGCGAACGGGCTGGGGATGCGGCTCGTCCGGATTAACTCAGTAGTGTTTGTGCCGGATTGAACGTATCGGGCTGCCTCTCATCCAACTTTGTGGTTGCCAGGGGAGGAGAAGTGGAGGGACGGGGTCGCTTTCTGGCTATATTAGCGTCATAAACGGCTCGGGAAGGTTTATTGTCATCTAGGCAGAAAAAGTTGACACTAAGTCACTCAATCATGCATCTTATAAGAGTCTGAATTCTCTCTAGGAGGCCAGGAAAAACATGGCTAAAATCATCGGAATCGACCTCGGAACGACCAATTCCTGCGTCGCCGTCATGGAAGGCGGCGAGCCGAAAGTCATTGCAAATGAGGAGGGTGCGCGTACTACCCCCTCGATTGTCGCGTTTACCAAGAGCGGCGAGCGGCTGGTGGGCCAGGTGGCCAAGCGCCAGGCCATCACCAACCCCGAAAACACGATCTTCTCGATCAAGCGCTTTATGGGACGCCGCTACAACGAAGTGAACGACGAGATGAAGATGGTGCCCTACAAAGTGGTGCAGCAGGGCGACCATGTGGCGGTTGTGGCCCAGGGCAAAGAGTACACCCCGCCGGAGATCTCGGCGATGATTTTGCAGAAGCTGAAGAAGAGCGCCGAAGCGTACCTGGGGGAGAGCATTTCGGAGGCCGTGATCACGGTTCCGGCTTACTTTAACGACGCGCAGCGGCAGGCGACGAAGGACGCGGGCAAGATTGCCGGCCTGGATGTGAAGCGCATTGTGAACGAGCCGACGGCGGCGGCGCTGGCTTATGGGCTGGACAAGAAAAAGGACGAGACGATCGCGGTCTACGACTTTGGCGGCGGCACGTTTGATATTTCCATCTTGGAAGTCGGCGAAGGCGTGATCGAAGTGAAGTTGACCAACGGCGATACGCACCTGGGCGGCGACAATCTGGACCAGAAAATTGTGGACTGGCTGATTACGGAGTTCAAGCAGGAGCACGGCCTCGACCTGACGTCGAAGGGCAACGAGATGGCGCTGCAGCGGCTGAAGGATGCCGCGGAAAAGGCCAAGATCGAACTGTTGACCACGGTCGAGACGGAGATCAATCTGCCGTTTATTACCGCCGATGCGTCGGGTCCGAAGCACCTGGTGCGCAAGCTGACGCGCGCCAAGCTCGAGCAACTGGTGGATGACCTGATCGAGCGCTCGGTTGAGCCTTGCAAGAAAGCCATCGCCGATGCCGGCGTCACCTTGAGCCAGATCGACGAAGTGGTGCTGGTGGGCGGACAGACGCGCATGCCGAAGATTCAGGAGCTGGTGAAGAAGCTCTTCGGGCGGGAGCCGAATCGGGGCGTGAATCCCGATGAGGTGGTTGCCATAGGCGCGGCGGTGCAGGCGGGCGTGCTGTCTGGCGACGTGAAGGATCTGTTGCTGCTGGATGTGACGCCTCTGACTTTGTCCATTGAAACGCTGGGCGGAGTGGCGACAACCATGATCCCGCGCAACACGACGATTCCGACCAAGAAGACGGAGACGTTTTCGACGGCGGCCGACAGCCAGACCGAAGTCGAGGTGCACGTGCTGCAGGGCGAGCGGCCGATGGCGGGGCAGAACCGCACGCTGGGCAAGTTCAAGCTGGGCGGCATTATGCCCGCGCCGAGGGGCGTGCCGCAGATCGAGGTGACGTTCGATATCGACGCCAACGGCATTCTGAATGTGACGGCGAAGGACAACGCGACCGGCAAGGACACGCGGATTACGATTACATCGAGCTCGGGCCTTTCGAAAGAAGAGGTCGAGAAGATGGCCAAGGAAGCCGACGCCCACGCGGCCGAGGATAAAGAAGCGCGCGAGCAGATTGAAGCGCGCAACTCGCTCGACGGCATGGTTTACAACATCGAGAAGATGCTGAAGGAGAGCGGCGAAAAAGTGCAGGCTGCCGATAAGACGGACGTTGAGTCGGCGCTGGCCGAAGCGAAGAAGACGCTGGAGGGTTCGCCGTTGACCGCGGATCTGAAGTCGGCGAATGAAAAGCTCACTGCGGCAAGCCACAAGCTGGCGGAGGCGATGTACAAGGCGACTGCGGCTGCTGCGGCGACTCCGGGCGCGGATGCGGCGGGGCCTGCGGCTGGCGGACCTTCGGATGAGAGCGGTGCTGGCGCGAAAAAAGAAGGCGAAGTGATCGACGCCGAGTACGTGGACGTGGACGACAAGAAGTAGGACTTGCCGTCCAGGCAATCTCGCGCTCCGCGCGGAAAAACTTCGGGGTGGGCGATGCATGTCGCCCACCCCGATTCGTAAGGTCGAGGGGCTGCACGAAAATGAGCACGGCCGCATGAGGCAAAGCCGATGAAGACCTAGGTTGATTGGCAAAACTCATGCACACGTCACAGTGCGACACGATGTACCCTGAATGAGATAAGAAAATACCCATGGCCACTACGACCAACAAAGATTATTACGCTACGCTTGGCGTGAAGAAGACGGCGACGCCGGAGGAGATCCGCAAGGCTTTCCGGAAGGCTGCGCGCAGATACCATCCCGATGTGAACCCCGGGGACAAGAAGGCTGAGGAAAAGTTCAAGGAGATCTCCGAGGCCAACGACATTCTGAGCGACGAGAAGAAGCGGAAGATTTACGACCAGGTGGGTTTCTACTCCGACCAGATCGATCCTGCGACGGCCGAGGCTTATGCACGGCAGCAGCGCGAGGGCAGCAGCAGGCCGCCGGTCGACTTTGGCGGCTTCGACTTCAACGGTTTCGCGGGCGGGGCTCCCGGCAGCGGCGAGAGCGGAGGCGCGCAGGGCTTTGGCGGCAGCTTTAAAGACATCTTCTCCGGCATCTTCTCGGGAGCGCAGCACGCGCAACCGCGCGGGCCGCAGCCGGGGACCGATCTTGAATACCAGGCCACGGTCGACTTCTGGACAGCGATTCGCGGCGGGCAGGCGCGCATCCAGATCAACCGGCAGGAGGTGTGCCCTACGTGCCACGGGCAGGCGCACACCGGCGGATCGATGACTTGCCCGGAGTGCAACGGCACGGGCCAGGTGACGCAGATGGGCGGGCGCATGAAGTTCAACATCACCTGCCCTGGCTGCAATGGGACGGGCAAGAGTTCGCACGACTGCGCGACCTGCCATGGCGAGGGCACAGTGACGCGCTCGGAGGCGGTCGAGTTCCGCATCAAGCCGGGGACGCGCGACGGGCAGCGGATTCGCCTGCAGGGGAAGGGCAATGCGGGCACGAACGGCGGCGCGCCGGGCGACCTGTTCCTGATCGTGCGCACGGGGCCGAACCCTGTGTTCACGCGGCAGGGCGACGATATTCTTCTGACCGTGCCGGTGACGGTGGCCGAGGCTTCGCTGGGCGCGAAGGTTGAGGTGCCGACGATCGATGGCCGCGCGCAGTTGAAGATTCCGCCGGGGACGCAGAGCGGGCAGAAGCTAAGGATGCGGGAGCGGGGCGTCGAAAGCGCGCAGCAGCCTGGGCAGCGCGGCGACGAGATTGTGACCGTGAACGTGGTGGTGCCGCATTTGAACGACGAGCGCAGCCGCGAGATTATGCGTGAGCTGGGAAGGCTGAATCCGGAGGATCCGCGCAAGGAGCTGTTTGACAAAATCTAGGGAACAAGGGAGCGAGGGACCAAGGGAACGAGGGAACAAGAAAGCACGCGGCGACAATGGTGAAC
>CAVXOO010000111.1:0-9454 GCA_963762945.1 uncultured Acidobacteriaceae bacterium
GTGAGCATGGCCCAGGAGCTCATGAGATTTTGCGCGCTGACGATGCCGACGACGCGTCCGCTTTCGGTGACCGGAATCAGACCCATGCCGCGGCCGGCGGTGAGGCGGCTGATAGTGGTGCCGAGCGTGTCCTCGGGCCGGGCCACTTGAAAGGCACGCGACATGACGGCCTGCACGTAGCCGTTGCCGTCGGTGCGGAGCGCGTCAACGATGCGCTGGCGCGAGATGATGCCCACCAACTCCGGGCCGCGGACGACGGGAAACTCTTCCTGCAGCGAGTGGACGCAGCGATAGAGGGCGTCGGCGAGAGTGTCGGAGGGCGAGAGGGTGGCAAAGTCGGTGAGCATGACTTCGCGCATGCGGACAGTGTCGACGACCGACTGGAAGAAGACGCCCTGGTCCTCGATTTGCGCGCCGATCATGATGAAGAGGCCGGTGAGGCTGATCCAGTAATCGTGGAGGAGGATGCCGGCGAAGATGGTGATGACGGCCAGACCCTGTCCCAGGCCGGCGGCGGCGCGGCCGGCGGGGGCCATGCCATGTTTGCGGGCGAATGCGTTGCGGACCAGGCGGCCGCAATCGAGCGGGTAGGCAGGAACAAAGTGGAGAAGGCCGAGAAATATCTGCAACCAGACCAGGCTGCGCATTAGACTTGCGGTCGCGACGAAGGGGTGGTCGAAGAGGTGGACTTGGCTGCTGGCGCCGAGAATGGCGGCGATAGCGGCCAGAGCGGCGCAGAAGTTGGCGATGGGGCCGGAAAACGCCAGAGCGAATTGCGCGCTGCCGGTGTTGGCTTTCTCCTGGCTCTCGGGGTTGGCATAGGCAAAGAGTCCGCCGATGGGCAAGAGCAGGATGGCGCGGAGGCGGAGTCCCAGCCAGGCAGCAACCAGGAGACGGGCGGTTTCGCGCACGGTGACGGCGGCTACCAGCAGGAGGAAGAGAGCCAGTCCGCGGGGAATGCCTTGCGGGCCGCCCATGGCAAAGAGCACCAGCACCAGGAGCGGGAAGAAGATGTGGACGCGGATCTCGACACCCATCCACCGGCCAAACGGAATCGACCAACCGCGCATGGATTGATTGTAGTGGAATGGAGGCAGCTCTTAGCTATTAGCTTTTAGCTGTTAGCTGCTGGTGTGGCGTCCCGGAGCTTCGTTGCATAAAGAGTGTTTCGACAAAAGCCCCGGTGCCATGAAGTCAACCGGCTCTTCGAAAAGTACAACCGTATATGGGAGAGCCGTCCAAAAAACGTCAAAAGCTGTGAGGACTTAGACTCATGGGGCAAATCCGCATTTGCGGAATTTGAACAAAAGCTTTGGACGTTGGGTTCGATTCGCCGCGGCCCTACGGGGCGCGAGGATCTTTGGGGCAGAGTTCCCAGGGTTTCCCCTTCGACTTCGCTCAGGGTCCACCCTGGGCTATTTTCGATTGCCCCTACGGGGCAGGAGATGCGAATGGATAAGATCTTCGCTCTATACGGAGAAGAGAGATGGTCTTGCTTCTAGAGTTGGTTGCAAAAATTGTCTGAAGCGATGGAGAAACCACCATCAGGGGCTAAAGAGGCTGCGGAAAAAGGGAGAACCGAATGCAAATCCCAGAGAAAAGCACCGCAGGGGCTAAAGAGGCTGCGGAAAAAGGCTGAAGTTGCGGAATATCTTGAGAGAACATCCCTCAGGGGCTGAAGCCCACGCACAATTTGCAGCACTTACGGCACGACTGAAGTCGTGCCCTGACACTTCGTGCTCCCCTGGAAGCCTTTTTCCGCAGCCTGTAAAGCCCGCACACATTTTGCGGCAGTTGCGGCACGCGACCCACGCACTGCGTGGGTTCCCCGGTCGTGCCCTTTCACGAGACCATTGATGCAACCAGTTCTAGCTGCTAGCTATTCCTTGCCAGGATTGCTTCCGCGGTCCCGCGAAGAAACAGACGCAAGGCTCGGTCCATTATGCTGGTGAGCGATGCGGATCATTGGTGGAATCTATCGCTCGCGAAGGCTGGAGGCGCCGCCGGGTTTGAAGACGCGGCCTACAAGCGACCGGCTGCGCGAGACGCTCTTCAATGTGCTGGCTCCGCGCATGATGGGCGCGGCGTTTCTGGATTTATATGCCGGCTCGGGCGCGGTGGGGCTGGAGGCGCTGAGCCGCGGCGCGGCGAAGGTGACATTTGTGGAGCGCGCGCCGGCGGCGCTGAAGATACTGCGCCACAATCTGGAGCAACTGAGGATCGAGGGCGGGTACGAGGTGCGCGCGGAGGCGGTCGCTGGATTTCTGCGTTCTCTAGCAAAATCAACTCCAAAATCAATGCCGCACGCAGTGCCGGTGCCAGGGCGCTACGAAGTGGTGTTTTTGGACCCGCCGTATGATGCGATCGAGGAGTATTCGGCCACGTTGGCATTGCTGGGAGGAGAGCATGAGATGCTCGCGCCGGGAGCTTTGGTAGTCGCCGAACACCGGCGCAAGCAGGCACTCGCGGAGCAATATGGATGGCTGAAGCGGACGCGGTTGCTGGAACAGGGCGACGCTGGGTTGAGCTTTTATGCGGCGGGTGCCACGCCGGCGGATCGGGATACTTGAGGGCTTTGCGCGATTGGGAAAGTCGAAAGAGGGCGGTTTTGCACGTACAGGTGTGAGCGGAGTCACTTGCAGATGCATTGACAGCAGCAGAAAGTAGGAGAAAAATGACGGGGCGAAGGAATTCGTGCCGATTCATGCGGTCTACGGAGGGAAAGTGAAAAACGCAGCAAGGATTCAGGCATTGGCGGCTTTGGTTTTTCTAGGCGTGGGCGGGTTTCTGGCGGGATGCAAGTCGGCTCCGGAGCTGACGCAGGACCAGGCGAAGGCGATGATTCAGGCCAAGTACGATAAAGATCCCGGCACAGTGTTCAACATCGCGGTGGACGATATCGGCATGCAAAAGGGCGTGCACGCCAACCTTTGGGTCGGCGTGAAGCGCTATCCCAACGGTTACTGGGGTGACTTCAAACTCACGCCCGAGGGAGTGAAGGTCGTCAAGCTACCGAGCGGTGGCGATACGATCCAGTGGCACCCGGACACCCCGAAGGATCCGAGGTACTCGGTTGTGGTGGTTCCGCTGGCGACCTCGAAGTTCAAGGCGCGCAGTCTTGGCGATGTGCAGACACTCGGCGACAACAGGACTGTGGCCTACATGGAAGACGTGGACCTGGGCAGCTTGCCGGCGTCTTTGCAGGACATCGTGCAAAACCCCTTCAACAAACTGAGCACGCAGCGCGTGGCAACGTTCACGCTGGCGAACGGGGCATGGACATTGCAATCGATCCAGTAGGTGACAAGCAAACGTAGCAAAAAAGCTGGCCCGGTACGAGATCGTATCAGGTCAGCTTTTTTGTGGCCAGCGTGTTTTTGCCTGCATATCTAGAGCTGGTTGCATCAAATCTTGGGGCCGATTGAAAAACGTCCCACAGGGGCTGAAGCCCCGCCTTCTATGCGCCTTTTACGGCACGGCTAAAGCCGTGCCCTTTCAAAATCGAATTTATGCGGCCGATTCTAGTGTGGTGTCTACAAGGTTCGTGGCATAAATCGCAAAGAGCAACCGCAGATCCCATTCGGCTGTGATCGCTTCGCGATCTTCGCTCAGGGCAGGCTCTCGACTCCGTCCGCCGCGGCGGACTCCGCTCAAGATGACAGCGCAATGATGATGCGAAGTTCGGAAACAGGCCAATAGATTGACTATTGCGGCGGAGCGCTGGGCGCGGGACTGGGGGGCGCAGCGGCCGGCGGGCCCGATGGATGATTGGACGGATGGCCGCCCATTCCTCCGCCGACATTTACGGCGGTTGCGGTGAAGACACCGTTATTGACGGCGCCCAACACACCGATGTTGTCGCCCACCTGGATATCGGCGAGAGTGAGGGGATCGCGCTGGCGGCGGAAGGCGGTATTTTCATCGACAACTACGGTGTGCGCAGCTTTATCGAGCGTGCCGGTGAGCGTGATGGTGGTTTGGTTGATGGCTGTAACCTTGCCCGAGAGCCAGGTTTTGCCAAAGTTGGCTGTCATCTCCTGCATGTGTTTTACGGTATCCGGATCGAGCTGGACAATATGCGTTGCGCTCACCGATTTCGCGGTCGCGTCATTGTCGCCCATGGCAACGATGGCGTCGCCCACCTTGATGTCGCTGGCTTTGATCTGCTGCGGAGGATTGCCGCCATTCCCGTGGCCATAACCTCTGCCCATCCCCTGGCCGCCATCGCCGTTCCCACCCGGGCCGCGCATATCAGCGGGCATCTTGACGATGCGCGTGTCGGCGTTGAAGTGGACGGTATAGACCTCACCCATCTCGGTCTTGATGGTGTAATGATCGGCGGCAACTTCCGTGACGGTGCCCATGACGCCGCGGCCCATCATGCCCATGCCGTGGCCACCATGCTGACCGTAGCCGCCGCCATTTCCGGGACCGGAGTTCTCCTGAGGAGGCGGAGCGGAAGCGGGACCCTGAGCGAAAGCGGTTGCAGCGAGGACAAAAACTGCGAAGATTGAAGGCAAAGAACGAAGTTTCATCTGAACTCCCAGGGTGGCGTAAAAGCCAGCCTGTTCGATAGACGGGACAATCGCGGCGGAAGAACTACAGCGGGCTCTGCGGCGACATTCTTCGATCGATCAGTTGTGCTGCTCGGAAAGAAGTTGCTTGAAGGCTGGATTGCTTCGCAGGCTGGCGAACTGGCTGTCGGCTTCGATCTTCTTGCGGGTCGTAAAGCCTTCATCGAGAGCCATGCGCAGATACTGCAGAGCGCAATCGGAGTAGCCGGCGCGCGCGCAACCTGCCGCCATGTAGTAGTTCATGGCGCCGCGCTCCCGCACATTCGAGGGATTCTCCACCGTAGGACCGTCGTGGTCGGAAAAGATCTGCGGATCGATGGCGAGGGCCTGCTGATACGCTTCCCAGCCTCTGTTGTATTTGTGTTCGGCCAGCAGATTGGTGCCGTAATTCTTGAGTGCGATGGCTGACTTGGGGTCGAGCTTGATGGCCTTGCGATACATGCGATCGGCTTGGCCAAAGAACTTTTGCGATGCGTACACCGTGCCCAGATTATTCAGCACCTGAGCATTGTCGGGATCGAGCTTGAGCGATTCCTTGTAGCAGCGAGTCGCGTCCCTATCGTTGAGCATCATCTGGTAAGCGATGCCCATCTTGTTCCAGAGGGTTGCCGTCATCTGCGGCGACTTGGAATAGGCGGCAACGGCAGCCTGGTAGCGCTGATGCGCAACAAGCGAATCGCCAATTTGCTCTGGAGTAGGCGGCGGTTGTGGAGGGAGTGCGGGTGCGTTTTGGCTCGCGGGCGTGGCCGACTGCGCCTTAGAAACACCCAGCGTTGACACACCCAGACAGGCTGCCGGCAAGAGCAGAAATAAAATCCAGCGGCTTGCCTCGAGCCTGCGCATCATCCCTCCTCTTGAGCGAGTTGACGATTCCTTCCACGAGCCCTGGGGAGGGGCGATTCCTCTGACCGATCGTCCACTGCTAGAGCAACATTAAAGCACCACCAAGAGGCAAACGAAAGGCTTTTTGGGGTTACCAGGGGTTAACTCATCGTTACGAGCTGGCCGGAATTGCTCATTCAGGGTCACGCGGACGATGAGTGGGCCGCGCGGATGTGGGGCTAGGCACGCGGGCTACGCGCGGAGCGAGCCGGGCCGACTGATCGACCGAAGATCTTGGTGAATTCTGTAAATATATGATAATAAATAAGTTAACTAGGATTCTTTGACCAGGCGCTCCATGAGTGCGTCGAAGTCCTCTAAGCGGCCGTACTCGATGATGACCTTGCCGCGGCCGTTGTGGTCGTCGATGATGACCCTGAGGCCGAGCGCCCTCTGCAGTTGCTCCTGCGCGTCGCGCACGTTGGGATCGACCGGGGGCTCCTCTTTTGGTTCCTTCTTGCTCTTGCGGCTGGGGTCGATGAGGCCTTGCACGTAGTTCTCGGTCTGCCGCACAGACATGGAAAGCGAGGCAATGCGCTGCGCGGCTTTCTCCATCTCCTCGGCGTGTTCGAGGGCCAGCAGGGCGCGGGCGTGGCCGAAGGAGAGATCGCCGGCCTCAACGCGGGCTTGAACGGACGACGGTAACTTTAATAGACGCAGGAAGTTAGAGACAGATGCGCGATCTTTACCGGTGCGTTGCGCCATCTGTTCCTGAGTCATGTGAAACTCACGGGCCAGACGTTCGAAGGCCCTCGCCTGCTCCATCGCGTTCAGGTCGGCGCGTTGCAGGTTCTCGACGATGGTGATCTCCATCGCCTGTTCGTCAGAGACCTGGCGCAGAATCGCGGGAACTGTATTCTTGCCGGCGAGTTTTGAGGCGCGCCAGCGGCGTTCGCCTGCGATCAGCTGAAAACGCCCGCCCGCCACGGGACGGACCAGCACAGGCTGCACGACGCCATTTGCGGCGATGGAGGCAGCCAGCTCCGCCAACTGCTCCTCGTTCACGTGGGAGCGGGTTTGAAAGGGGTTCGGATCGATCTGGTCAATCGGAATCTCGCGCGGCCTGCCGCCTTCGGGTTCGCCTGAGGATGCAGACGCCGGGCGTGGAAGCAGAGAATCGAGGCCTTTGCCGAGTGCGCGGCGCTTAGGGTCGGGAAGAGCAACGTTTGTCATCAAAAAATCCTTGGTGTTTGCAACGCTTGCTGTTGCGATGCCTGCTTTGCAGGCTGGATGCCAGTGAGAATCCGGGCCAGCCTCGTCTTCGCCGTCTGCCGCCTGGGATATTTGAGGCCGGGTGGTGGCTGAGCGTTCAGCCGGCGCCGCCGGGCTTACGAATACGATGAGAAGCTGACCTTGGTTTGCGCGCGCACCGAGGCTACGGTCTTGCGCTCGGCCGCGCGGGGGCTTTCAATCTGATTGCGCGCCAGGAACTCGCCGGTCATCTCGAAGTAGGCTTCGGTGCCGCGTGAGCGCGGATCGTAGATTGCCACAGGCTTGCCGTGGCTGGGAGCCTCCGCAAGACGCACATTCCTTGGAATCACGGTGCGATAAAGGATCTCGCGAAAATACTCGCGGAGGGTCTCGGTGACCTGCTGCGCCAGATTGGTGCGATCATCGTACATGGTGAGCAGCACACCCTCGATGGTCAGGCTGGGGTTGTAGGCTGCGCGCACGCGTTCCAATGTCGAGACCAGCTCCGAGATGCCTTCGAGAGCAAAATACTCCGCCTGAAGCGGGACAATGAGGGTCTGCGCCGCGCAGAGAACGTTCAATGTGAGCAGATCGAGGGCTGGGGGACAATCCAGGAAGATCAGGTCGTAGCTGCTTTCGATAGGCTCGAGAGCGCGGCGCAGACGAAGAGACCTGTCCTCTGCGGTGGCGAGCTCGATGTTGATGCCGGTGAGGTTCTTCGAGCCAGGGAGCAGCCAAAGCCCATCAATTTCCGTGGGCAGGACCGCTTGCTCCGCAGGGCATTCATCGGCGAGCACGTCGTAGATGGAGCGGCGGTCGTCATCGCGCTGAAAACCCAGCCCCGATGAGGCGTTGGCCTGCGGATCGCAGTCGATCAGGAGGGTTTTCAGTCCCTCCAAAGAGAGACATGCTGAGAGGTTGATGGCAGTGGTTGTCTTGCCGACACCACCCTTTTGGTTGACGATTCCGACGATCTTTCCCATGGCCTTCCAGAGTAACGGGAAAGAGCGCGGCGCGCACTGGGGGTTGCGTTGTGGGAAACGCGGCACGGCTGTGGAAAGCAGCCGGACGGCGGGGGGCACGAAGGGGAGCAAACGCCTGTAGGGAAAGAGCTTTGGCTTGAAAACAAAAGTTGTAGTTGGAGCGAGGTGAAAACCGGCATAGTGGTGGAAAACTTTTGTATTTTGCCTTCAACTTTGTGGTTTTTGGGCAGGTAATTTCACTTTGGTACGGGTCCCAAATTGTTTCACGTGGAACGTCTTCCGTACGACCAAAGGCTGGGCTTTCAGCGTAGCGCAGGGGTTCCACGTGGAACGGTCGCTTATTCTCCCTGCTCCTCTCTTGCGAATGGAATCGATGTCTTCTCCTTGAGGGTTACGCGTTGAGCTTCCGAAGCTGTGCGTAGAGTTACGTAGTCAACGACGAACCTTCCAGCCGATCTAATTGGGGAGCATTCCGGGCAGCGGAGAGGGCCAGAGTCTTACGCCCGCTCAAGCGGGCTGGCAAAACGGCTTCTGATTATTCACCCCCAGGCTCGCGCCTGGGGCTACCGTCTTTTGCCCACTTCGCGGGCTCTACTCCCGCGACGCATTTCTTAAAAAGCTGCCCGATGCGCATTTTCGGCAGGTTCTCAGGGCAGATTCCCAGGCTTGCGCTCACCGGGCTCTCATGAAGGCGGCGCGGCTGGGTGTACACTTTCGCTTGAAATCCAGAGAGAGGGTTCGCGTGGATTTCCCGAACGCCTTTATTGGCAGAAAGACTCAGCCGACCGCCAAGGATCTGGCGGCGACTCTTGGCGACTCGCTCGATGCCTGGAAAGAGCTGACGGCCTGGCTCACTGGCAAGGGCATCTCGACGAAGGAGTGGCACTCGATCTCGCCCAAGTACGGCTGGGCGCTCAGGCCAAAGCTCAAAGCCAGAAATATCCTCTACATGGGTCCGTGCGCCGGCTGCTTCCGCGTCTCTCTGGTTCTTGGAGATCGAGCTGTGGCGGCGGCGCGCGCAAGCGACCTGCCTAAGGCCGTTTTGAAGGAGATTGCCGGGGCGCGGCGCTACGTGGAGGGAACCGGCGTGCGGCTGTTGGTGAGGACGGCCGACGATCTGTCGCCGATCCGGACGTTGGTCGAGATTAAGCTGGCGAACTGAGCTTCTGAGCCAGGGCGAGTGTGCGGTCGTCTGCGTAAGGGAGCGAGACGGGCTCGCTCCAGAAGAAATCTGCTCCGGCTGCGGTGCGCAGGGTGGCGACTTCCGCGCCGGTCGTCATCAGCGCCAGCCATCCGCCCGGGGCTACGAGCGGCACGGCGGCGGCGACGGCCTTTGGCATCCGGTCAACGGCCCGCAGAGTCACGCAATCAAAGACTGCGCGCATCGCCTCGGCTCGACCGGAATGGACCTTTGCGGAGATGCCGAGCACTCGTACAGCCTCCTGCAGGAACGCCGCCTTCTTGTTTTGTGACTCGGCCAGGGTCACGGCAATCTCTGGCCGGCAGAGGGCGATGGGAATGCCCGGCAGGCCGGCACCCGATCCAAAGTCGAGCAAGGTTTTGATCGTTTCGGACAATCTGCGTGCAACTGCAATCGATTCAATTATATGACGCGATAAAATGCCCTCTTCGTCGCGAATTGCGCTGAGATTGAAGCGCTCGTTCCAGCGAATAAATAGCGAAAGATAGCTTTCGAACTGGGCTGCGGTCTCCTCGTCCAGCGGCGCCAAACCGGCCGCTGTCAGGAGCGCATTCAGCCTCGTGTTTGTCTCGTTTACGTCCATCGATCACTCGAAGATCATGGTCTGGAATTCGACCGGCCCT